>NZ_WKFA01000009.1:0-161696 GCF_021605325.1 Pseudomonas sp. PA-7-1E | reverse complement strand
CTTGCGGGTCTGCTTGCGCTTACCGGCGTACTCGGCATCGGCGAAGGTCATTTGTTTCATCATCGAAAAGCTCGGCGATTGGTGTCCGGGGATTTTGCCAAATCAGGAAGTCTTTTTCAGGATTTCCCCAGCTGCGCCACAACGGCCATGGCAGGCTCCATTCTCTCCCCGCTTCAACGGCCACGACCCGAACAGCTCAAGAGCTTAGCACCGCCTTTTGCGGTTGCGTGCCTCACCACTCACGCTTACTCCCTTCCAGAACGCGCCAACTGCTAAGCTACATGAGGACGACTCGCCCACAGCGCAAAGCACCTGTGTTCGCGCTATTGGCTGTCCCGTGCGTTGTGGTGCTGACCGTCGATGACGAGTCGAACCTACTGTATGGGCACTGCGCGCGGCAGCCTTTCATGCGTGCCAGCTACGTGCCCAAGGTTGGACGCGGATCGAAGCGTGCGCAGGGTTTTTCGTGAAAGTATAAAATCTAATCAACTTTATCAGAAGAAAATATATGATCGTAAGAAACTTTGAATACTTGCTTGCTTTGCACCGTGAAGGCCATTTTGGCAACGCGGCCAAAAGCTGCAATGTTTCTCAGCCGACACTCTCCGCGGGCATTAAGCAATTGGAGGAAGACATGGGTGTCGAGATCGTGCGTCATGGCCGACGCTATGACGGCCTCACTTCTGAAGGGATGCGCGTACTGTCTTGGGCTCAGCAGATGTATGACGACTGCAAAGGGCTGGAGCGAGAACTCTCCGCACTACGGCGAGGTATAGAGGGGCAATTCCGGCTAGGGATACTCCCAGGAACTGCCGGTGTAGCGCCCACATTAAGCATCGCCCTTGCTGAAAAAACACCCTTACTTCAACAATCAGTTCTGGTTTCCGGCGCTTCTTCCCTGCTACAGGCGATTCGAGAAAACAATTTGGATATCGCACTCATGCATTTGGAGGATATCCCAGGGGAAGACTTCGATACTCACCTTCTGTACCGTGAACGCATTTTCCTTTTTCACGCCGCGAGAACACAGCAACCCCGAAGCACAACGTGGGACCATGTTCTCAATAGACAACTCTGCGTGCTGAACTCGGCAGTACCTGAACCCATTCAAGATAGGCTGATGCAATGTACCGCGCAGACTATTCGCACTGATTCAATTGACGTGCTATCGGCACACGTGGCGACAGGAAAATATTCGGCAGTTCTTCCGCAATCTCTCGCCGGCCAACTCGCGCACATTCCAAATCTCCACGCAATCGCAATCAATGGACCAATGTCGCACTCAAATGTCGGATTCGTTGCTGGGAAAAATGCGTTCGAGGCACCGTCATCGCGTGCATTGCTCGAAATGGTGCACACCCCCGAACTCGCCGCCACTCTTCAATCCGTTATATCGATCCATCGTCGGTTCCAGCCCAAAGCAGACTCATCTCAAAGCCCCCTGAAATAGCGAGTCTTGAAGAGCAACTCTGTATTGCTTCAACCAGGCGAAGATTGCAGGCATGCCGTGTGCGCCGCTAACAGGCGCCACGTGCTGAGCAACCCATCGAAGGCCACTAGGTCCAGGGGCAACTCGGGGGACAGGAGTACCTGCTGCATGCGGCCTCCTCATGTCTCGCTGGGTCGAGCTGACTGTTCCTAGATCAAGCTAGGAGGCGCGATGTAGCGATGATCGTTGCCCTCTCCCGGCTAGGAGACGAGCACGGCTCGACGATCCCGCGTAGATAGATCGTGCCTATCTGTACATAGATTATTCCAGTTTGACCACTTCTGAGCTTGATCCGATGCTGTCAAGACCGCAGAAGGAGACGCGGCCAACGGCTAGGCAGTACCACGATCGTTCTTCTTGACAGCGGTAAATTTCGTTTCCCACTTCGATTTAGAAGATGGAAACATTAACGCACAGAGGTGACGAAATGACTCCGACCGGTAACCGAATCGTGACTTTCGAGAAGCCCTTGGAAATGAAGGTCAACACCTTCAAATTTCCAGAGCTGATAACCCCTCAAGGGAAAAGCGCACCCCATGGCGCTATCCTCAAAATAGTTACCACAAATATCTGTGGCAGCGACCTTCACATTTATCGCGGTTCGTTTGCTGTTCCCAAGGGAATGACCATGGGCCATGAAATGACCGGCGAAGTGATCGAAGTGGGATCAGACGTCGAAGTCGTGAAGAAGGGCGACATCGTTTCCGTTCCCTTCAATGTGGGGTGTGGGCGTTGCTACAACTGCAAGCATATGCGCTCCGATGTATGCGAGAACACCAACCCCGAAATCGACTGCGGAGCCTACGGGTTCAACCTCGGTGGCTGGACGGGGGGGCAAGGTGATTATCTCTTCGTACCGTATGCGGATTTCAATCTCCTTCGCTTCCCTGACAAGGATGCCGCCATGGAAAAAATCCGCGACCTGACCCTTCTCTCTGACGTATTACCCACAGCTTTCCATGGGTTCGCTGGCCCAGACTGGCCAGCCGCGCCGGCCTACGTCGTCGGCGAAAACATCCTGATCTTCGGTGCCGGGCCGGTCGGCAGAGCGGGTGCCGCCTGCGCCAGACTTCTGGGTGCAGGCGCCATCATCGTTGCCGATTACATTCAAGAGCGGCTGGACCTTCTCAAGCCACACGGCGTGGAAACCATCAACCTTTCCGACGGCGTGCCGATCGAGGAGCATCTCGAACGCATTACCGGGCACAGGGAGGTGGATCGCGTCATCGACTATGTTGGTGTGGACTGCCGCGGGTTTGGCGCGGAGGCTGACAAGATCGTGGAGAGCGCTGTTACCAACGCAATGCTCAAATATGTCCGCTTCGGCGGAATGACCAGTACGGTCGGTGTGTACTGCGCAAACCCGATCTCGAAAGACCCGAAAGCCAAGAAAGGCCATATGGATCTGGAATGGTCCAACGCCTGGATCAAGTCGCCGCGAATGTCGGCTGGTCAATCTCCGACGGCCAACTACAACCACGCGTTAATGCGGGCGATACTGAACGATCGCATGCCTTACCTTTCGCCGATGATGAACACTAAGTTCATCAAGCTCGAAGACGCGCCCGCCGCGTACAAAGAGTTCGACGCGGGTTCTGCATACAAGTACGTCATCGACCCGCATGGTTCAGTGCGGCATTAAGCATCCGGCGCGGGCTAAGCATCAGGATGTCTCACACTTTCTGGTGAGAGGCATTCTGGTCCCGCCAGTCTCCGGGCAGCAACTGGAGCCGGCGAATATTTTCGCCGGCATTTGCCGTCTGCCCCAGGGTACTTGCCTTGGCTCGGACCAGGAGCAGAGCCTCAGCAATCCGCAGGTGATGATCAACCGCAAGCGTGTTCAAGCGCTTGGTTCGCAATCGGCCAAGGGTCAGACGGGGACGATGCACGGCATCCATTGACGTGCGTGGCTGGAGATAGCCTTCGTCTGATCCTTATCACCCCACGGACTTGATCAGGCTCGCCTAGTGTTGTGCCTGCCTCGGGCCATCGCACGGTCAACCCAGCCCTGGCTCATTCAGCCAGAAGTTTCCAATGATGTGGCCGAACTCGCCGCCGCCAGAATGGCAGTCACTTCTATAGGGAGATAGCACAGTGTTGGATAAGTCGGAACGGGAGGGTGGCCTATGGAGCTGCGCCATCTTCGCTGCTTCGTAGTTCTTGCTGAGGAGCTACATTTCACGCGGGCGGCTGAGCGCCTGCATATCGAACAACCACCGCTATCACGAGCCATCAAGGAACTTGAGGACGAGTTGGGCGTAGTGCTCTTCGACCGAAACCGACGAGGAACAGTTCTAACGGCGGCGGGCGCGGTCTTCTTGCAAGATGTTCGCCGTCTATTCACAGTGCTGGAACAGGCTCGTGAAAATGCCAAGGCTGTGGCATCGGGCTTGCGCGGTAGCCTGCGCATCGCTGTATCAGATGGGGCTATCGATCCACGGCTGTCGGCATTTCTGGCTCGTTGCCGCGCCGAGGAGCCGGAGATCGAAATACGCTTGTCAGAAGTGCCTCTGGCAGAGCAAGTGCGTGGCTTGCGTTCGGGCGACTTCATGATCGGGTTCGCGCACACGGGCGATGTCGGCGACGGTATCGCTGCCGAACCAATCTGGCACGACCCGCTGGTGATTGCGGTGCCAGCTCGTCACTCATTGCTCACCTACAAGGAGGTGCCACTTCAAGAACTTCAAGGCCATCCACTTGTCCTGTGCGACCCGCAGGTATGCGAGGGCTATTGCCGCGAACTCAAGCGGCTGCTCAACACGTTGGAGCACAAGCTGAATGTTGTCGAGGAAGTGTCCTCGCTGGACATGATGCTCACGTTGGTCGGCGCCGGCTACGGCATCGGCTTCATGACGGCGACCAAGATTCCCATCTCCCAACGGCCGGATGTGGTGATCCGCCCCTTGGCGATGGATTCTGCCGTGATCACCACCTACCTGCTTCGGCCGGACGGCGGCAATTTATCGGCTTCGGTGGAGCGATTTATCGTTCGCCTTCGCGACTCTTCGGACGGTTGACGGAGCCTGGCAGGCTAGACACTCAGGGATCAGTGTCGGCACGCAGATTGCGTTCGGTCGCCGTCATCAGGTCAGCCGCGCTTATTCCAAGTGCCGTAGAAATTTTCAGTATGAGCGGAAGCGTGGGCACGTGCTCACCACGCTCGATCTTACCCATGTGAGAACGCGAAATGCTTGCCCGAGATGCGAACTCGTCTTGCGCGACTCCTTGAGCGACGCGCGCAGCGCGCACGGCCTGTCCGAAGGCTAACGCCGACTCGGATTCATACGTCGATGTGCCAGAAGGACGGCCTGGCTGAATTGTTGATTTCTGCATTAGCAGAAGCGTCAAACAATCTGCCACAATTAACCACGTTAAAGATAACGACGTTAAACTTCACTCTTTCCTGAAACGCTGGTTTGCCTTTCTGGACAGATCGCTTATTGGGGGCCCTCATGCATGACGCCACCAGCCAGTTTTCCCATTTCAGGCTTGCTATCGCGCCCGGAGTGCCATCCTCTTGCCTCACAACGCTTCTTGCCCTACAGCGCGCGGAGGAACCAGAAGTCACCATCACGTTCTTTGAGACCTCAGCCGATGATCTGTTGACGGGCCTTGAGGAAGGCCGCTACGACGCTGGAATGACGCTTCGGAACGCTGGTGCTCCGGCTGTGAAAAGCCAACCGCTCTGGGTGGAGAACGTGGCTGTTGCAGTGCCGCTGGGGTCCCCCTTAGTTGCCCAGGCGAAGATCACGCTTGCCGAGCTTCTGGACTATCCGGTGTTTCGCTGGCCGGCGGAGGCTTGCCTACTGCTGGATCAGCGACTGTCCTTTCTTCCGTTGAGCCAGCAGAGCATTCAGCACGTGACTTCGTTCGAGATGATGGCGCTTTGGGTGACCGCTGGCTACGGAGTGGGGCTCTCCGCGCAATCGCGCATTGAGCGTGCCCATGCGTGGGGGATCACTATGCGACCGCTTTCAGACGGCCCCTACGAGATCGTGACATACCTGCAGCGACCCCACGGACGAGCCAATGTTGTTTCTGAGCGGTTCGAGCACAGGGCAATGCTGGTTGCCAGGGACAGGGCGGCTTGCTCGAATACCCCATAGCCCGCTCTCGCCGAGGCTGCGTGCGGGTAATTGCAGCGGCACGCGCCTGTTAGCGCGCCAGTGATAGCGCTTCCATCTCTGGCAATATGATGAATTAACATGGTCTTTGGAGGCACGAATGGTTGGAAGTGGTTGGGATCGAGTACCAATTGACTCGCAAAGCATCGATGCGCCGCTGTCGCGCGCGGCGGTGTTTCTCACGTTGACGGTCGCCGAGGGCCACGAGGCCCTTCAGGCGGTCGCCGGCGTCTTGGACGGGCTGGACGACCTGATCAAAACGGTGGGCTTCCGCGATCTCAACGGCCGGCTGTCGTGCATCACTGCACTGGGATCGGCGCTATGGGACCGTTTCCAGACCGGGAAGCGCCCGAAGGAACTACGGCCCTTCGTGCCCATCGAGGGTGCCAAGCACACCGCGCCTGCCACGCCCGGCGACCTGTTCTTTCACATCCGTGCCGAACGCGAGGACCTCTGTTTTGAATTCGAGCGCCTGCTGCTGGACCAACTGGGCAGCAGCGTGACGGTGGCCGACGAGGTGGTCGGTTTTCGCTACTTCGACTCCCGCGACCTGCTTGGCTTTGTCGATGGCACGGCCAACCCGACCGGGCACGACATCGGCGCCTCGACGCTGGTCGGCAGTGAAGATCAGGCGTTCGCCGGCGGCAGCTACTTGGTGGTGCAGAAGTATCTGCACCAAATGCAGCCGTGGGCTCGGCTCGCCAAGGACGAGCAAGAGCGGATCATCGGCCGGGAGATCGTCAGCAATGTCGAATTGCCCGACGCGACGAGCGGCCAGAAATCGCACAAGACCCTCGCCACGATCGTGGACGACGACGGCACCGAGCACGACATCCTGCGCGACAACATGCCCTTCGGCCGCCCCGGCCAGGGCGAATATGGCACCTACTTCATCGGCTACTCCAGGCATCTGTGGGTGACGCAGAAGATGCTGGAGCGCATGTTCCTCGGCGATCCGCCAGGCATGCACGACCGCCTGCTCGATTTCTCGACGGCGCACACCGGCGCCGTGTTCTTCGCTCCCGCACCGCGCACGCTGAGCGAACTCGTGGAGGCGGTGCAAGCGTAATGCAGGGGCCGCAAGGCCCCTGCAAGGTTTGAGAGCCCTATGCTCCGTCTAGAACTACTGCGCTATCCACCAGCCGACGAACGCTTTGCCGCACATCCTCGGGGATGGGGTACGGGGCAATGGCCTCGGGCATATCCGCATAGTGCTGGTAGTCGCCCATGATGACCTGGATGATCGCCGGTACGTTGGTCGGCGTGACCGCATCAATGGCCGCGCGGTCCCCCAGGTCAGGGTGCGGCTGGGTCAGCATGCGGTACAGATCCCACGAATCCGCGTGCGGGCACTGGTTCATGAGCACCTGGGCCAGCTTGTGCTTGAGCGGCACCAGTTGCCAATCGGGAACACGCTGCCCCCGATTGCCCAAACTGATGGACAGCAACTTGCCCGCTTTCAGTTCGCGGTTGATCTGGTCCTTGGACTTTCCGGCCAGCTTGCCGAACAGCGGGACCGGCAAGCTGCTTGGAGACTCGTAGATGGTCAGCATTTCCTCGCGCTCGCGCTGGATCGCGGACACTTCCGGCTCTGGGGCATGCGTCGGAGGCGGCGGTACCTGAGACAGCCGCTGGAACGTGATGCCGCCGCTGCTCGGGGTTACGACAATAGGCGTGGCCACGACGGGCGGGACGCCGGGAGGAGTGGGCTCGGCCATCGCGAGGGTCGCATCCACCGCTTCCTCCACTTCTGCCATCGCCGGCGCCCCGTCGATACGGATGGTCAGATGCGCGCTCGCGGCTTCCACTTCGCCCTGTTCGAGCAGGTCGAGCCGATCGGCCCAGTCCTGCATCATCCGACGGCGCGGCTCAACGTACTTGGCGTGGTTGTAGGACGAACTCACCTTGTTGGGGTCGGAATGGGAAAGCTGCGCGTCCACCCAAATCTTCGGGTAGCCAATCTCGTTGAGCGCCGTCGAGATAGTGCCGCGGATGCCGTGGCCGGTCAGGCGCCCCTCATAGCCCATGAGCTGCACGGCCTTGTTGAGGGTGTTCTCGCTGATGCGCTTCTTGAGTTCGCTGCGGTGTGACAGCAAGTACTTCTGCGCCGGCCGCATCACCCCCAGGAGATAGCGCACGATCTCGATGGCCTGCAGGGATAGCGGCACGATATAGGGGGGCACATCCTGCGGCCGCTTCCCTGCCTTGCGCATTTCATCCTGGAGCTGCTTGACGATCTGCGGTGGGATGATCCACAAGCCCCTGTCGAGGTCGAACTGTTCGGGTTCGGCCAATCGCAGTTCGCCGGTGCGCACCCCGGTCAGGAACAGCAGCCGGACGCCAAGCTGGGTCTGCCAGCCACGGGGGTTGTAGAGCCGGAGCTTCTGGAGGAACTCGGGCATCTCGGGCAGGTGCAGGTAGGGATTGTGGGCTACGGGGGGCTTGGGCTCTGCCACCACGTCCAGGTCGGCGGCCGGGTTGACTTCCAACCCCTCGGCAATGACCAGGGCATAGCGGAACAACTGGTTGAACCAGGTGCGGACCTTCTCGGCGGTGGTGAACGCCTTGCGTTTCTCGATCGCCGCCAAGACGCCCAGGAGTTGGGGGCGGCGAATGTCGTAGATCGACATTCTTCCCAGGGTGGGCAACACGTCCTTGTTGAAGATGCGCAGGATCTGCGACAGCGTGCTTTGACGGCCTTCCTTGAGTTCCTTGCGGCGATGCTCGACCCAGGCATCGAAGACGGTCTTGAAGGTGTATTCGCCCGCCAGCTTGGCCGCGTGCCGTTTCTGGTCGCGCTCGACCTGAGGATCGATCCCCCTGGCGAGCAGGGCCTGGGCCTTGTCTCGCTCGATCCGGGCCTCGCGCAGGCTGAGAGCAGGATAGCCGCCCAGGCACAGGCGCTTTTGCTTGCCCAGCCAGTAGTAGCGGAATTGCCATGACTTGCCGCCTGCGGCTGAGACCATCAGGCCCAGGCAGTCGTTGTCGGAGAGGGTGTAGCGTTTTCCGGTGGTCTTCGCCTGCCGGACGGTCAGATCAGAGAGCGCCATTTCGAGACTCCTAAGTAATGACTTAGGCCCTATGCTCGTCATGGTCCCCGCTCAGCCCCAGCAACTATCCGGTAGCCGACCCACCCGTATTCTTGTGCCTTATTTGGTCACTCAAAAACGGTAGCTGTGGGTGGATTTCCGTGGCACTCGCTGGAATGAAAAAAGGAGCCGAAGCTCCTTTTTTCAATGACCTACAGACCCCAGTAGAAGTCTGTGGATCAAAATTTGGAGCGGGAAACGAGACTCGAACTCGCGACCCCGACCTTGGCAAGGTCGTGCTCTACCAACTGAGCTATTCCCGCAAATGGCGTCCCCTAGGGGACTCGAACCCCTGTTACCGCCGTGAAAGGGCGGTGTCCTAGGCCACTAGACGAAGGGGACACGCTACTGAAACACATGGTGTGTGTTCCAGTGCCCAGAGGCCTTGTCCGAAGACTTGGTCCTGGTTTCACTCAATGCCGCCCGAAGGCCACACTGCTTGTAAATTGGAGCGGGAAACGAGACTCGAACTCGCGACCCCGACCTTGGCAAGGTCGTGCTCTACCAACTGAGCTATTCCCGCATATGGCGTCCCCTAGGGGACTCGAACCCCTGTTACCGCCGTGAAAGGGCGGTGTCCTAGGCCACTAGACGAAGGGGACACACCTACAACATTCACTCCCTACCGCGTTTCGCTGTGTGCTTTACGCTGTAAGTGGCGCGCATTCTATGGATGGATTGAAAGGTCGTCAACCCCCAAGGATAAATTTATTTAAATCAATGACTTCGCCATGGTTTCACGGCCTTCGCGGGCATTGGCACCGTCCGAGCCTTGGCGCCTATATTCTGGCGTTCGACAAGACGCTATAGTTCACCCTGACAAATGATGGCAATGTGCATCCATTCAGGAAGCGCCTACCTATATAGAAGAAATCACCTGGGCAACTGGTCGATCGGTCCTATCCGCCGGATGACCCAGTCACTACACTCCACAGCACACCCTATTAAAGAGGTCACACCGGTGACACCACTCATGATCACCCTGCTGGTAATAGCCGGGATCGTAATACTGATCGCCATTGGCTACATGAACCACGTGGTGGAAAACAACAAGCTGGAAAAGAAGCGTACCGAGATCGAGCTTAACGATCGGCTGCGTCGCTGCGGTGAAATCACCGAGACCTTCCCCGGCCAACTGATGACCCCAGCGCTCAAGCTGTTGCTGGCTCGCCTGGAACTGAACGTCAACCAGCGCCTGTTGAACCTCAACAAGTCCAGCACACCGCTCAAGGCCCGCATCAACGAACTGAATGCGCTGATCGCCCAAGGCGAATCGATTCCGGTGCCCAACCCACCGGCCCCGATCCAGACCGAAGCCAAGGCCAAGGACGTGCGCTTCCTGCTCGAAGCCCTGCACGGCCAAGTCACCCGCGCCGCCCAGGATGGCTTCCTGCCGACCAACGAGGCCAAGCACTGGATCAAGGAAATCCGTCATATCCTGGTGCTGCTGCATATCGAGTTTTTCAACAACCTCGGCCAGCACGCCCTGCTGCAAGGCCAACCCGGCCAGGCACGCCTGGCGTTCGAGCGCGGCGTGCAGTACCTGCGCAAACAACCGGAGCCGGTGCTCTACAGCGCCCAGTTGCAACTGCTGGAGTCCCAACTGGCGCGCGCCAACTCCACAGTGCTGACCAACAGCAAGCCGGCCGAGGACGAAGTCAACGAGCTGACCGAGGGCTTGAAAGTCGTCGATGCCGACGCCGAGTGGAAGAAGAAAGCGATCTACGATTGATGGCAACGCGAACGCAATGCTCATAGCAACGAAGATCAAAGGTGGTGGCTTGCCTGCGAAGACGTCGGCCCAGCAAACATTGATGTTGACTGACACACCGCTTTCGCGAGCAAGCCCGCTCCCACAGTGGGATTGTGGGGTGTCAGGTAGGTGAGCATCGGCTGGCAGGCCTTCATCGCAGGCAAGCCAGCTCCCACAGTGAAATCATCACATGCCATCAATGTGCACCTATCCCCCCGCTCCCGACTAGCGTAAAAAAGTGCCCCTCACTCCGTGAAATTAGAGGCCTGTTATGCCTGTCGCCGTGATTGATGGACAACCGCTGCACTATATCGACCAGGGCGCCGGCCCTGTCGTGCTACTGGGTTCGAGTTACCTGTGGGCCAGCGACATGTGGGCGCCGCAGATTGAAGCGCTGTCGCAGCAATACCGCGTGATCGTCCCCGAGTTGTGGGGCCACGGTGAGTCCGGGCCGTTGCCAGCACCCACCCATTCCCTGGATGACCTCGCCCGCCAGGCCCTGGCGTTGCTGGATCACCTGAGCATCGAGCAAGCCAACCTGGTGGGCCTCTCGGTCGGCGGCATGTGGGGCGCACGCCTGGCATTGCAGGCTCCCGAGCGCATCAACAGCGTAGTGCTGATGGACACCTACCTCGGGGCCGAACCCGAAGCAACGCGCCAGTATTATTTCTCGCTGTTCAAGATGATTGAAGACGCCGGGGCGATCCCCGAACCGTTGCTGGATGTGATCGCACCGATCTTCTTCCGCCCGGGCATCGACCGCGAATCCGCGCTGTACCGGGATTTTCGCCAGTCACTGCAAGACTTCCCCAGAGAACGCTTGCTGGACAGTATCGTGCCGCTGGGCCGCCTGATCTTCAGCCGCGAAGACATCTTGGCGCACTTACCTGCATTGGACTCCGACACCACCCTGGTGATGTGCGGCGAGCAGGACAAACCCCGGCCACCCGCCGAGTCCGAGGAAATGGCCGACCTGATCGGTTGCAGCCTGATCCTGATCCCCGAAGCCGGGCATATCTCCAGCCGCGAGAACCCGGATTTCGTCAACGAGGCGCTGCTGACCTTCCTCGCCAACCACGCCTGATCGCCCGCCCTCAGATCGCAGCGCCTACGCTGCGATCAAAGGTGGAAATGCCCCACCATCCCCTTGAGTTGCGCGCCCAACTGCGCCAACTGGATGCTCGAGGCGGCATTGCCTTGCATGCTCAACGCCGAATGATCGGCACTCGCCCGAATACTCGTGACGCTGCGGTTGATCTCTTCGGCCACCGAGCTTTGCTCCTCGGCTGCGGCGGCGATCTGTTGGTTCATCTGCTGGATCAATGAAACAGCCGCCGCAATGCTGCCCAAGGCCCCTTCGGTTTCCAGCGCATCACTGACCGCCAGTTTCACCAACTCGCCGCTCTGCTGGATCTGCTGCACCGAGGACTGCGCCGCACTGCGCAGCGTGCTGACCAGCCGTTCGATTTCCTCGGTCGATTGCTGGGTGCGCTTGGCCAATGCCCGCACTTCATCGGCCACCACTGCAAAGCCACGCCCCTGCTCACCAGCACGCGCCGCCTCAATCGCAGCGTTCAAAGCCAACAAGTTGGTCTGTTCGGCCACGCTCTGGATCACGCTCAAGACGGTACCTATATTCTGGATTTGCGCGCTGAGGCTTTCGATACTGGCGCTGGCACTGTTGCTGGATGTGGCCAGCAACTCGATACGCTGCAGGCTCATGCGCACCACCTGCTGGCCGCTATCGACCTTGGCATCCGCGGTCTGTGCGGCTTGGGCAGCCTGCTCGGCATTGCGTGCCACATCGTGCACCGTGGCGGTCATCTGGTTCATCGCCGTAGCGACTTGCTCGGTTTCGTCCTTCTGGTTGCTGACTTCGGCAGTGGTTTGCTCGGTGACGCTGGACAATGAATGCGCGGAGCTGGCGAGCTGTTCGATCCCCGCCTGCAACCCGCTGACCATCTGGCTCAAGCTGTTGCCCATCTGCTGCATCGCCTGCATCAGCTGGCCGATTTCATCACGCCGGCTGATCTCCATGCGCCCACTCAGGTCACCCGAGGCGATCTGCTGAGCCACGGCGATCACCGCCCGCAACGGCGCAACAATCAAGCGGGTGATCACCCATGCAGCGATCAAGCCCACCAGCAGCGCCAGGGCAGATGAACCGATGATCAGCAGCGTGCTGTGCTGCAACTGCGTTTGCATGGACTGGTCTTCGGCGGCGTACGCCTGGTTGACTCGATTCACCACTTGCTCGGCGCGGTGATGCAACTGGGTGTAGACCACTTTTTCCTGGGCCAACAGCCCGGTGTATTCGCCGAGCTTGTCACTGAACGACGCGATATGCCCGGAGACTTCATTGAGCACGGTCTGGTAGCCGGGGTCCTTGACCGTGGTTTTGAGTTTCTCGACTTCAGCCAGGGCCTGGTCGGCTTGCTCGATCTTGCCCTGCCCGGCGTCGTCTGCGTCCGCCCTGCGGCTCTGATCCAGGCGCACCCGCGCTTCGTTCATGGCCTGCAACATCAGACGCGACACCTGGCTGACCTGCCCCGCCTGCTCGATAAACTCCGCGCCCTCCTTGCCTTGGCTTTCCTTGAGGCCATAGGCACCGTCGTCCGCCAGCCCGGCTTGCAGCACATCCAGGTTATTGGCCACGCTGGACACCGACCAACTGGCCATTTCCAGGGCGAGGTCCTTGGTCTGGGTCAACTCGACGAACTCATCGAATGCCTGGCGGTAGGCGACCAAGGCTTGCTCAACGTCACCCATCACTCGCTCGTTGCTGGCAGACCGAGCCTTGAGACGCGTGGCCTGGGCCAGCAGCGCATCGACACTGGCATGCAGGGCATCAACGGCCTTGGGGTCGGCGTGCAACGCATAGTCCTGCTCGATCAAGCGCACCTTGAGCAGGTCGCTGTTGAGCGTCGACATCGACGTAAGGCCTTCGAAGCGCTGGCCGATGGTCTGCAGGGACCACACACCGATGGCCGCTACCAAGGCCGTCAGCAGCAGTACCAGGGTAAACCCCAAGCCGAGTTTTTTTGCCATACCGAGGTTGGCGAAACGTCGTTGCACGCCCGAAATCATTGCACTTGATCCTCTTGCAATGGCAAATGCCATAAGCCAGGTTTACAAGCAGCGAGATTCGCAACCCCGAGGCACTGAGCACAAGCCGCTGGCGCCGGAATAATGGCAAAAAGCTACATGCGCGTCGTTTTCAGAATGGTCGAGGTCGATCTTGCCGCGCCCATGGCTCGGAACAGCGTCAATGCGCGTTGATCAGCCGCGTAGGCCACATTGATGCGTAACCATTCGCTGCGCTCACCCGTGGGGCTGAACAATGCGCCGGGCGACAGCAACACACCCAGCCGCTGGGCGCAGGCTTGCAATCGCGAGGGGTCGGCCATGCCTGGTCGTGCCCACAGGAACATACCGCCCGCGGGTGCGGCAAATACCTGCCACTCTTCATCCTCCAGTACCTGCAACGTGGCGGCCATCTGCGCATTCAAGCGCTTGCGCAGGCGCTGCATCCACTTACGATAAGTGCCGTTACTCAGCAACGTCGCCACCATGGCTTCGGCAAACCGTGAAGTGCCGATGCCTGTCAGGGTCTTGAGCTGGGCCAATTGCGTAATGATCGCAGCACTGGCACACAGGTAACCCACGCGCAGGGCGCTGCTCAGGGTTTTGGAAAAGCTCGACACATAGATCACCCGATCATCATGGGCCAGCGCTGACAAGCGCGTGCAACTGGCATGCTGCAGGTCGCCGTACACATCCTCTTCGATAATCAGGAAGTCGAGTTCGCGGGCCAGCTCCAACAACCGCTCCGCCACCGGGCGGCACAGGCTGGTGCCGGTGGGGTTGTGATACAGGCTGTTGATGAACAGGCACTTGGGCCGATGGGTTTGCAGCAGCGCTTCCAATGCCGGGATATCCGGGCCGCCATGGGCACGTGGCACTTGCAGCAGCGTGACCCCTCGAAAGGCCAGTTGGCGGTAGAGATTGCCATACCCGGGTGTTTCGACCACCACCTCATCACCGGGCTTGAGCAGCGTGCGTATCAGCAGGTCCTGGGCATGGCTGGCGCCATGGGTGGTCAGGATACAGTCCAGGCTGGCGGGCACGTGAATCTGCGTCAGGCGCTTGAGCAGTTGTTCGCGCAACGCCGGCAGCCCCAAGGGTGTGCTGTAGTTGAACAGGCCACCAGTGTCGGTGCGGCTCAGTTCACGGATCGCGTAGCTGATGTCATCGCTTTCGCGCCAAGTGTCGGGTAACCAACCGCAGCCCAACTTCAGCTCGCCCAGCGGGCTATCGGTAAATGCACCCCAGCCTTGTTCCGCACCTTCATACCAATGGTTTTCGTGGGCCGTGGCGGGATGCGCCACCACGAACCCCGAACCCTGCCTGGGAGCCAGCAGCCCCTGGGCCACCAAGCGCTCGAATGCCTCGATCACGCTGGACTGGCTCAGCAGGTTATCGAGGGCCAATTGGCGAATGGACGGCAAGCGTGTGCCAGGGCTCACCCCCTCCTTGCGAATCCATTCTGCCACCGCGCCGACGATCTGCTGAACAACCGGTACCAGGGCTTGTCGATCGATCCCTAAATCCATGAGCCACTCACTTAAACTGTCTGTTAACCCAAAACAGTTAAGCACAGAAGCCTGGTAAAACCGGTCGCCAAGTTTTATTAAAGTATTGATTTTATTAGATTATTTACCTTCGGAAACATATTCAGCCACGGCACTCTGCCAGCTATGGAAACGCCCCACATCACCCCGCGCTCTTTTCAAACAGCGTGCCAAGCGCGGTCCTAGATCGCCGTCGCGCCACCGTCCACCGCCAGGGCCTGACCGGTGGTAAACGCTGCGCCATCACTGCACAGGTACAACACGGCGCTGGCGATTTCCTCAACCTTGCCAATGCGTCCCACCGGGTGCATGGCTGCGGCAAACTCAGCCTTGCGTGGGTCGGCCTCATAGGCGCGACGAAACATGTCGGTATCAATCACGGCCGGGCAGACGGCATTCACGCGAATTTTCTTCTTCGCGTACTCGATGGCCGCCGATTTGGTCAGGCCAATCACCGCATGCTTGGACGCCGCATAGATGCTCATCTTCGGTGCCGCCCCCAGCCCCGCCACCGATGCGGTGTTGACGATGGCCCCACCGCCCTGGGCCAACAGCAACGGCAACTGATACTTCATGCACAGCCACACGCCTTTGACGTTAACCCCCATGATGGCATCAAATTCATCAAGACTGCCGTCGGCCAGCTTGCCCTTTTCGATCTCGATGCCGGCGTTGTTGAAGGCGTAGTCCAGGCGCCCATAGGTGGCGACGGTTTGTGCCATCAATTGCTGCACGTCCGTGTCGAGCGTGACGTTGCAGCGCACAAATATCCCTTCGCCACCGGCCTGGTGGATCAGTGCCACAGTGCCCTCGCCTCCTGCCACATCAAGGTCCGCGACCACCACCTTCAAGCCTTCGGCGGCGAATGCCAGCGCGGTGGCGCGGCCAATACCAGCAGCGGCGCCGGTCACCAAGGCGACCTGGCCGGAAAACGTCATGCTCATGGGAACTGTCCTGTGGGGGTTAGTAACGGTGGAGCGAGTCTAGCCAACGCCCGCAGCCGTGCGTCAGCACTATCAGAAGGCCGGTTGGCGCTGCATGAATCGCAGTGATAAAGCCGCCCGGCTGATTATCAGCGAAGCCTATTACCGGGCATTCGCCTGCTTTGCACACCCTTGCCCTTCTGCCACTGAGGGTCTATCACTCATGTTCCATTTCTAAAGAGTCCTTGCCATGACCGCCCAGACCAACCGCCAATTTCTGCTCGCCAAACGCCCGGTCGGTGCCGCCACGCGAGAGACCTTCACTTACCAGGAAGTGCCAGTGGGCGAACCCCAGGACGGCCAAGTGCTGGTGCGCAATGAATACCTGTCCCTCGACCCGGCCATGCGTGGCTGGATGAATGAAGGCAAGTCCTACATCCCACCAGTAGGCATCGGCGAAGTGATGCGCGCCTTGGGCGTAGGCAAGGTGATTGCCTCGAAGCATCCGAACTTCGCGGTGGGGGACTACGTGAACGGTGCACTGGGCGTGCAGGATTACTTCCTCGGCGAGCCCCGTGGTTTCTATAAGGTGGACCCCAAGCTGGCACCTCTGCCCCGCTACCTGTCCGCCCTGGGCATGACCGGCATGACGGCGTACTTTGCCCTACTGGAGACCGGCGCCCCGAAAACCGGTGACACCGTGGTGATCTCCGGTGCTGCCGGTGCCGTGGGTAGCATCGCCGGGCAGATCGCCAAGCTCAAAGGCTGTCGCGTGGTGGGGATCGCCGGTGGCGCCGAAAAGTGCAAGTTCCTGGTGGATGAGCTGGGCTTCGACGCCGCCATCGACTACAAAACTGAAGACGTGCCCGCCGCCCTCAAGCGCGAGTGCCCCAAAGGCGTGGACGTGTATTTCGATAACGTCGGCGGCGATATTCTCGACGCCGTGCTCAGCCGCCTGGCGCTCAAAGCCCGCGTAGTGATTTGCGGCGCAATCAGCCAGTACAACAACAAGGAAGCGGTCAAAGGCCCGGCCAACTACCTGTCATTGCTGGTCAATCGTGCGCGCATGGAAGGCTTTGTGGTGATGGACCACGCGGCGAACTTCGCGGCGGCGGGTCAGGAAATGGCCGGCTGGATGGCCCAGGGCAAGCTCAAGAGCAAGGAAGATATTGTCGAAGGGCTGGAGACATTCCCGGAAACGCTGATGAAGCTGTTCAATGGCGAGAACTTCGGGAAGTTGGTGCTCAAAGTCAGCTGACACACCAAAAAAACAGATGTGGGAGCTGGCTTGCCTGCGATGCAAGCAACTCGGTCTCTAAGTGATACCGAGTTGATACTATCGCAGGCAAGCCAGCTCCCACATTTTTGCCGCTCTAAAAATCAGGCGATCTCGGCGACGACCGCTGCCAACGCCTTGGCAGGATCCGCCGCCTGGCTGATCGGACGGCCAATCACCAGGTAATCCGAGCCCGCATCCAGGGCCTGGCGTGGGGTCAGGATGCGGCGCTGGTCATCCTGGGCGCTGCCGGTAGGACGGATACCCGGTGTCACCAGTTGCAGCGAGGGGTGAACGTTCTTCAGGGCCTGGGCTTCCAGGGCTGAGCACACCAGGCCGTCGAGGCCGGCTTTCTGCGCCAGGGCTGCCAGGCGCAACACCTGAACCTGCGGCTCGATATCCAGGCCAATGCCCGCCAAGTCCTCGCGCTCCATGCTGGTGAGCACGGTTACACCGATCAACAACGGTTTTGGGCCGCTGCGCTGTTCCAGCACTTCGCGGCAGGCGCTCATCATGCGCAGGCCACCGGAGCAGTGCACATTGACCATCCACACGCCCATCTCGGCCGCGGCTTTGACGGCCATCGCCGTGGTGTTGGGGATGTCATGGAATTTCAGGTCCAGGAACACTTCGAAGCCTTTGTCACGCAGGGTACCGACGATTTCCGCCGCGCAACTGGTGAACAGTTCCTTGCCGACCTTGACCCGGCAAAGCTTGGGGTCCAACTGATCAGCCAGCTTCAGTGCGGCGTCACGGGTGGGGTAATCCAGGGCGACGATGATAGGAGTCTGGCAGACGGACATTGGAATGGGCTCTCAGGCAAGTCGAAATCGGCGCGGATTGTAGCGCAAGCAGCGCCGTTGCGGGATCCGATGATCGGTAAATACCGATCAAGCGCCCAATACCGGCGATTCAGGGTGATTGTTTCAGCGCCGATACATTCACGACATGCCCTCAATACGCCGTCCGGCTAGCCTCGCGCACATGACCGCCCGCCCAGCACTTCCAGCCCTGGAACTGGGCGCCTATGCTGACAGCCACAACCAGGCAGATGACCTCGCTATGCATACCCCTTGCGACCCTGTAAACGAAGCGCCAAAAGACGCGGTGATCGCCGAAGACAAGCGCTGGAACACCCGCGCGCTGATTGTCGACGACGACGTGCCGATCCGCGAACTGCTGATCGACTACCTGGCACGCTTCAATATTCTCGCCTCAGGCGTCACCGACGGCACCGCCATGCGCCAAGCCATGCAAGCGGAGACCTTCGATGTGGTGGTGCTCGACCTGATGCTGCCGGGCGAAGACGGGCTGACATTGTGCCGCTGGCTGCGCGCCGAGTCGGACATTCCGATCCTGATGCTCACCGCCCGCTGCGAACCCACCGACCGCATCATCGGCCTGGAACTGGGGGCAGACGACTATATGTCCAAGCCGTTCGAACCCCGGGAACTGGTCGCGCGTATCCAGACAATCCTGCGCCGGGTGCGTGATGACCGCACCGAACAGCGGGCCAATATCCGTTTCGACAATTGGCGCCTGAACAGCGTGCTGCGCCAGTTGGTGGCCGATGATGGCCTGGTGGTGCCGTTGTCCAACGCCGAGTTTCGTTTGTTGTGGGTGTTCATCGAACGCCCACGCCGTGTGCTGAGCCGCGAACAGCTGTTGGACGCGGCCCGTGGGCGCTCTATCGAGGCCTTTGATCGCAGCATCGACTTGCTGGTGTCGCGCCTGCGTCAGAAACTGGGGGATGACCCCAAGGCTCCGCAACTGATCAAGACCGTACGCGGCGAAGGCTACCTGTTCGACGCCCGGGATATCGGTTGATGCGCGCGCCCTTCAATACGCTGTTCGGGCGACTGTTCGGCCTGTTGCTGGTGGCGATTGTGCTGGCCCACGTGCTGGCGTTCTTCTGGTTCCACCACTACGGCCCACCGCCACCGCCCCGCGCGGCGTTCGTCGAACAACCGGACGGCAGTCTCACGCCCTTGCACAAGACGCCTCGCCCCTGGTTTGGCGGCCCGGTGGTACCCCTGACATTTCAATTTATCTCGCTGATCATCGCCGCCTGGTACGGCGCCAAACTGCTGAGCCGGCCGATCCAGCGCCTGAGCGCGGCGGCCGAGCGCTTGAGCGTCGACCTCGACAGCCCGCCCCTGTTGGAATCCGGCCCTCGCGAAGCACGCCAGGCGGCCTCGACCTTCAACCTGATGCAAAAGCGCATCCGCGAACAAGTCAGCCAGCGCGCCCGCATGCTCGGCGCAGTCTCCCATGACCTGCGCACCCCCCTCTCGCGCCTCAAGCTGCGCCTGGAACAGATCGAAGACCCCAAGTTGCAAGGCCAGATGCGCCAAGACCTGGACGACATGATCGGCATGCTGGATGCCACCTTGAGCTACCTGCACGAACAGCGCACCAGCGAGACACGGCATTGGCTCGACGTACAGGCATTGGTGGAATCCCTGAGTGAAAACGCTCAGGACCAAGGCCGCGACGTGAAATTTTCCGGCACCTGTACACCGTTGCAGGTACAGCCGATGGCGCTGCGCTCATGCCTGAACAATTTGATCGACAACGCCCTGCGGTATGCTGGCACCGCCCGGGTAGAACTGGCTGACAGCCGTGGCGCCCTGGTGATACGGGTGATCGACCACGGCCCGGGAATCGCCGCCGATAAGCGCGAAGCGGTGTTCGAGCCGTTCTTTCGCCTGGAGGGTTCGCGCAACCGCAATTCCGGAGGGGTCGGTTTGGGGATGACCATTGCCAGGGAGGCCGTCGAGCGACTCGGCGGCCACCTGAGCCTGGAAGATACACCGGGCGGTGGGTTGACGGCGGTGATGTGGTTGCCGAGGGTTTAAGCACTCCCATTTACCTGACGCGCCGCGATCCAAATGTGGGAGCTGGCTTGCCTGCGATTGCGCAGTGTCAGTCGATGAAGTGCTGGCTCGCCCACCGCTATCGCAGGCAAGCCAGCTCCCACAAGTACCGCGGCGCACCACAGTTAGGTACACCCATCAGTTACACGGTTTGTCTTCACGGCGCACCTGCGCCTGGCTCGCGCTCCAGTCTGTCAACAGGCTGTAGGCCACCGCCAGCAACGTCGGGCCAATAAACAGGCCGATAAAGCCGAACGCTATCAACCCACCAAACACACCCAACAGCACAATCACCAACGGCAGGTTGCCGCCACGGCTGATCAGGTACGGCTTGAGCACGTTATCCACGCCGCTGATCACGAACGTGCCCCACACGCCCAGGAATACCGCGTAGGTGTAATCGCCCTTCCACGCCAGCCACGCCGTGGCCGGGATCCACACCAGCGGCGGCCCCATGGGAATAAGGCTGAGCAAGAAAGTCACGATACCCAGCACCAGCGCGCCCGGTACGCCAGCGATCAGAAAGCCGATCAGCGCCAGCAGCGCCTGGGCCGCAGCAGTGCCGATCACACCATTGACCACCCGCTGCACCGTGCCGGCCACCAGTTCGATGTAATAGCCAGCGCGCTCGCCAATCAGGCGCTCCAACAGGCGGTGCACAAACATCGCCAGGCGCGGCCCGTCACGGTAGAAAAAGAATACGAAGACCAGGCTCAGGGTCAGCTCAAGAATGCCGCCGCCAATTTGCGCACTGCGCGCCAACAACCAATTGCCGACCTGGCCCAGGTACGGCTTGATGCTCACCATCAGCGCCGCGCCTTGTTGATCAATGCTGTCCCAGGTCGCCACCAGGCGCTCGCCTAAGAAGGGGATCGACCCCAACCAGGTCGGCGCCTCGGGCAAGCCGTCGACCTGGATGTCCTTGATGAGCGCCACCGCATCACGCACATGGTCAGCCAGGTTGAACCCCAGCCATACCAATGGCACCGCCACCAGCAACATCCACCCCAACGTCAGGATGCCAGCGGCCAGGGATTCTCGGCCGCCGAGCCAACGGGTGAGCAAACGCATCAGCGGCCAGCTGGCAAATGCCAGCACCGCGCCCCAGAACAGTGCCGACCAGAAGGGCGCCATGACCCAGAAGCTGGCACCAAACAGCACCAGCAGCAGGATTTGCACCAGCAGGCGATCGTTATTGAGCATCGGGTATCTCGAAAAGAAGGCTGTAGGAAGAGAGCTTAGGCGAACGGCACGGGTCCGTTCGCCCTGTGGTGCTTAGCGTATCAGATGCAGATGCAGCCCTTGGGTTTCACCGGTGCCGGTTTCCAGACGGGCGGTGCGCACGCCCTTCTCCACCAGCGCCTGGCGCCAGGCCTCGGCCTGCGGCCCGCTCAGGCTCACGCGCAGGGTGGTGTCGAGGTTCAAGGCTCGGGATATCAAGGTCAGCCAAGTGTCGTCAGCCTCGGCGCCCAGCGCGGGAAAATCCAGCTCGCCGGTACTTTTGAGTTCACGCAGCAGGGTCGCTGAGGTGGGCAGCAGCTCGCCCAAGGGCGCGCTGGCGTCGAGTTGCTCCACATGCAGGTAGGCGCGGCGGTTACCACGTGTGATCCCGTACAGCGCGACCAGGGAATTGTCCTGCGGGGCGGCCAGGCGTAGCAGCAGGTATTCCTGTTGGCCGTCGGCGCCCACCAGCTTGGCGTTGCCAAACACTTCGTTGGCCCACAGGCTGCTTTCGCCACAATCGCGGGCCTTGCACCAGAACAACAACTGCGCACCCTTGGCCTGCAAAGCTTCGCGCGTTGCGGTAAAGGCGGCGCTGGAGCTGTGTTCGGCGGGCAATTCATAGGTGATTGCAGTGGCTGGGCCGCGTGCGATGGCCTGGCCTTCATAACGCAACTGGCCGCTGATCTTGCGGATCGCGCCCGTGGGGTAAATGCGTTCCTTGTCTTCAGCGGGGCGGTAATCGACGATTTGCGCATCAACCTGACGGGCTACCGCCGGTAGATCCTGGCTGCCGGGCAGATCGGCGGCAAATACCAGGGGGCTGAAACAACAAAGGCCCAGGGCACGGATACATCCTTTACCCAGGCTCATCGGATCAGTGAGCCCTGGCCAATGTTGGTCACAGCGATATCGAGTGTGTTCATGGTTGACTCCCTTTCAATCCGCCCAGCCTCGGCAGTTGACCCCGCCAAGTCAAGGCGTGGAGAAGAACCGATTGAAACAGTCTGCAACAAGAGCCGCACCGGGCTCGTCATTCAGGTGTAAATGATGGCCGCCTGGCAGCGTGGTAACCGTGAAGGGTAGCTGAGAAAGCAATTCGGAATGTTTCGCCAGCATGCCGTCAGCCGCGACCACCAACTGGGTAGGGCACCCGACTCTTCGCACGAAGGCCATGGCTTGTTCGTCGGTCAGGCGCATCGGCGACGCCAGGGTCAGGCGGCTATCGCTGCGCCAGGTATAACCGCCCGGTACGGGCATCAAACCGCGCTGGGCCAGGAGCTGCGCTGCTTCACGGCTGACCGCGACCACGCCTTTCATCCGCGCCTCGACCGCTCGATCAAGGCTGTTGTAGACCGGCTTGCGCTTGTCCTGCAGGCTCAATTGCGCCTGCAACGCCATGCCCAGGCGCTCGGCCGCGTTCTCGCCACTGGCGGTCGGTGGGATCACGCCGTCAATCAGGCCCAGGTGTGTCACCCGCTCCGGCAAGGCCCCGGCCAATACCAAAGAGACGATGGCGCCCAGGGAGTGGCCAAGTAATGCAAAACGTTTCCAGCCCAGTTGCTCAGCCACCTGCAGCACGTCGTAGACGTAATCCCACAAGGCATAACCGGCGCCAGCCGGGCGATGCGCCGAATGCCCATGCCCCGCCATGTCCAGGGCGACGATGCGCAACCCTCGCAGCTTGGGCGCCAGGCGCGCAAAGCTGTTGGCGTTGTCCAGCCAACCATGGAGGGCAATTACCGGCAGGCCGTCCTCGGGCCCGGACAGATGCGCGGCCAGTTCGATGTGCGGCAGGCTCAGGCGTACCTCTTCGACGGGCGTACTCATGCGCAACTGCGCTCACGGGCCTGCCAGCGGGCGAACAGGGTCTTGATCAAGGCAGCAGTGTCCTGAGGGCGTTCGAGGGGAAACATATGGCCGCCGGGCATGGTGAGCATTTCGCCCATGGGCAAGCGGTCAACACCGCTGGCATGGTGACGCATCACCACCCGGCTCTGGCGGCCACGCACCACGGCCAGCGGCACCTTCAACTGGCGCACCTGGCCCGGGCTGGTGTGGGGCACGCCGCGATAGATGCTGATTTCGGTGGCTGGGTCGAACCGCAGGCGCAGGCGATCGCCCACTTGCTGCAGGCCATGTTGCAGGTACGCGTCAAAGCAATCGGGGTCAAAGCCACGGAACAGGGTCTTGCCGGCGAAATAGCTGCGCGCGGTGTCCAGGTCGGTGAATTCTTCGCGCCGGCCAAGCGTGCGCCCAGCCGGGGTGAGTCGGTCGATAAAACCAAAGCGCTTGGCAGCGCGGATCACCCAGCGGTCTGCGCGGGTGAGCACCGGCGAATCCAGCATCACCACGCCCCGGTACAGGTGCGGGCAGCGCATGGACGCGTGTAAATGCAGCACGCCACCCAGGGAATGGCCCACGCCCCATACCGGCTCTGGCTGCTGCTCCAGATGATGGATCAGCTCGTCCACCAGGTTTTGCCAGTTATCATCCACCGGGAACCTGGGGTCGTGACCGTGCTGCGGCAGATGGGCCACCGCATATTCCGGGGCCAGGGCGGCAAACAGCTTGCCGTAGGTGGCCGAAGGGAAGCCATTGGCGTGGGTAAAAAACACGTGCTGCGACATACAGGTTCCATCAACAAAAACAGAGGGGGATTGTCACCATGCCCGGCCCCTACAGCAATGACTGTAACTGCCAGGAATGATGACACTCACGCCACGCCTATCGCGCCGGCGGTTGTTCACCCAGCGGCACCACGGCCATGGTCAGCCGCGAGACACAACTGGCCTTGCCCTCGTCGCTGCTCAGGCGGATGTCCCACACCTGAGTAGTGCGCCCGATATGAATAGCCTTGGCCACCGCCGTCACCCGGCCGCTGCGCACGCCGCGCAGGTGGTTGGCGTTGACCTCCAGGCCCACGCAATAGAACTTGCTTGCATCAATGCACAAGTAGGCGGCCATGGAGCCGACACTTTCGGCCAGCACCACCGAGGCCCCGCCGTGCAGCAGGCCGTAGGGCTGATGGGTGCGGTGGTCGACCACCATGCTGGCGGTAAGGGATTCGTCGTCGAAGCTTTCGAAACGAATATCCAGCATTTCACCGATGGTGTTTTTCTGGATCGCGTTGAGGTGTTCGATATTCGGTTGGGTACGCCACAGGCTCATACGATTGTCCTTGTTGGTTTTATTACGGCCCTAATCCTGCCACAAAACGGTTTCGGCGCGCGCGCTCCATGCTTGCAATTGTGGCCCGTACGTCGACTCGATCACGTTGCGTTTGATCTTCAAGGTCGGCGTGAGAAAACCGTTTTCCACCGCCCATTGGTCTTTCACCACCACCAATTGCCCCATGCGTTCGTGCTTGTCCAGGCCTGCGTTCACCTGTGCCAGCCAGCGTTCAAAACCACCGCCGAGGGCTTGGCGGTCCTCGCCGGGTGCCGACAACACGCACAGCCCTATCGGCGCACTGAGCCCCTCGCCGACCACACACACCTGTTCAATACGTGCATGTTCGGCCAGGCGGTTTTCAATCGGCGCCGGGGCTACGTATTTGCCTTTGCTGGTCTTGAAGATTTCCTTGAGACGTCCGGTCAGGCGCAGGCGACCGTCCGCGTCCTGCTCGCCCTTGTCACCCGTCCGCAGGAAGCCATCTGCGGTGAGCGTATCCGCGGTTTTCTGCGGGTCCTTGAAGTAGCCCAACATGGTCGCGCCACTGTGTACCTGCACTTCGCCTGACGGGTCGATACGCACTTGCACGCCTGGGCAGGGCTGGCCGATCCAACCGAGCGTTTGCCCACCTGGGCGACACACATGGGAATAGCCGCAGTTTTCGGTCATGCCGTACACCTCCAGCACATCCAGGCCCAGGCGCTGATACCAACGCAGCAACGCCTCGGGCACCGGCGCGGCGCCGGACAGGGCGATGCGCAGCGCATCCAGCCCCAGGCCGGCGAGAATTTTATGGCCGACGCGTTTGCCGATAAAAGGCAGGCGTAACAGGGTATCGAGGCGTTTTTCCGGGATTCTGGCGTAGACGCCCAGTTGGAATTTGGTCCAGATGCGCGGCACGCCAAACAAGGCCGTCGGCCGCGCCCTGCGCAGATCGGTGAGGAAGGTTTCCAGGCTCTCGGCGAAAAAAACGGTTTGCCCGGTATAGATCGACGCCATTTCTACAAACATCCGCTCCGCCACATGACACAGCGGCAAGTACGACAGCAACCGGTCGCCCTCCCCCAGGCCAAACAGCTCAGTACCGCCCGAGGCAGCGAACCCCAAGGCGCCGAAACTGTGCATCACCCCTTTAGGCAGGCCGGTCGTACCGGAGGTGTAGATGATAGTGGCCAGGCTGGCGGCATCCGGTAGCGGGTTGTCCTGGATCGGTGAACAGGCTTGCAGGTCCGCCCAACTGAAATCGAAAGTCTCTTCAGGAGGGCACAGCGGCAGACTGATAGTCGGCACACCCACAGGAACGCCAGGCGCCATCGCCGACCAATCATCCAGCTTGCCGATCAGCGCCAACCGCGCCTGCGAGTGAGTCAGCACATGGGCGACTGAGTCCGCGGTGAGGTTGGGATAAAGCGGCACCGACACATGCCCAGCCATCCAGATCGCCAGGTCGGCGATGATCCAGTGGGCGCAGTTTTTTGAAATCAAGGCAATATGCGAGCCCTGGGGCAACTCCCGCGCGCGCAGCCAGTGCGCGGCGCAACGAGCCTGGTGGCCGACCTCGCCCCAGGTGAGGGCCTGCACCTCACCGCCGCCGATGGGTTGAACGAGGAAGACTTTGCGCGGGTGCCGCGCTTCACGCTCGAAGAAGACCTGCAACGGCAAACGAAAAGCGACAGGCATGGGACGCGCTCCTTTGTGATCCGAGATACAGCCAACCAAGCACTTGCTTGGTTGACTGTATAGCACAGACGAAGGAAACGGCCTGCCGCTAACCACGATGCGACGCGAGACGCTCTTGATCTGCTCTTGATCTTAGGCGCCCCCCCAAATCACTGGCGGATTACGGGCACACCGAGCCTGGGCGAGGTGCCGAGTGGTGGGGCAAGAGCCCTTTGGTCACTTTGGGCTGGACCGGCATTCCGGCTTTGCCAAAGTGCCCCGCCGTTCAGGGCGGAACCCTAAGTGGCCGTTACCGCAGGAATGGATATGTACTCGGTATAACGGTGTCGACTGTGAGGCCGTCTTCGCGAGCAAGCCCGCTCCCACAGTGGAATCGTTGGGGCGTCAGCGAGATGGGCGTCGGCTGGCAGGCCGTCTTCGCAGGCAAGCCAGCTCCCACAATTGGATCGCGGGGCGTCAGCGAGATAGCGTCGGCTGGCAGGCCGTCATCGCAGGCAAGCCCGCTCCCACAGTGGGATCGTGGGGTGTCAGCGAGATAGGCGTCGGCTGGCAGGCCGCCTTCGCAGGCAAGCCAGCTCCCACAATTGGATCGCGGGGCGTCAGCGAGATAGGCGTCGGCTGGCAGGCCGCCTTCGCAGGCAAGCCAGCTCCCACAATTGGATCGCGGGGCGTCAGCGAGATAGGCGCCGGCTGGCAGGCCGTCGCGGGAGCAAGCTCCCTCGCCACAGCGTCGCACGATGCCTAAGGATTCTTCACATCCACCAGACTCATCAAGCCAGCCAACGGAAAGTCACCCTCAAGCTCCGCCAGGCTGGCCGTGTACATCGGCTGTGGCTGGCGCTGATGCCCATGCTGCAGAAAACTGATCAGGCTACCCACCAGCGGTTGGTGGCTAACCAACAGCACGTCGTCGTCGGTGTCGAGTTTCTCCAGCACTCGCTGGACATCCCCATCGGGCGTCAACCACGGCACCGTGCAGATATCAGGCTCAAACCCCAGCACATCGCGCACCAACTGCGCCGTCTGCTGCGCCCTAACATAAGGGCTGGCAATGATGGCGCCCAAGGGCTGGCCAATCAGGTGCGCAGCACTGCGCAATACTTCAGCACGCCCATGCTCGGTAAGGTTGCGCTCGGCGTCCGTGCGCGCATGCGCTTGGGCCTCGCCGTGACGCAGAATCCATACTTTCATAGCTTCGGCTCTTCATCACGCACCGGGTGCGGTGCCGGCGGTACGCTGTGGGCCGCTTCGCCTTCGGGGGCGCGTGGGGTTGGCCAATCGGCGAACGGCCAGGGCTTTTGCTCGGTGTGGAAGCTGCCGAAGCGGCCAATCTGCGCCAGGAACTGGCTGAGGCTGTCGCCAAAGTTCATCAGGCCCAGGTTCGGTGCGCCGTAGATCAGCCGGTAAACCAATTGCACCACCACCAGCGCACCGAGCAGGAATTGGGCTACCTGCCACACCAGCGCAAATACCAGCATCCACAGGATGCGCAAGACAATCGACTCGTATGGGGGGGCAGCTTTGGGATCGTTCATGACGCGTTCCTCAGTTGAAACCACTGGTGGAAATAAAGTCGACATCGGTCTTGGGCTCGGCCCGCATCAGCAACTCGATGACCTGGTTCAGGGTGCGCCCTTCGAACAGGATCGCATGCAGGCCGGCGACCAGCGGCATGTACACGCCCACTTCCTGGGCCTTGGCCTTCAAGACCTTGAGGGTGTTGACCCCCTCGGCCACTTCGCCCAGACGCGTCACCGCTTCCTCCAGGCTCAGCCCTTGGCCCAAGGCGAACCCGACCTGGTAGTTGCGGCTTTTGGGCGAAGAACAGGTGACGATCAAGTCCCCTACGCCCGCAAGGCCGAGGAAGGTCATCGGGTTGGCGCCCTGGTTCACCGCAAAACGTGTCATCTCGGCCAGTGCGCGGGTAATCAGCATGCTCTTGGTGTTTTCGCCCATGCCCAGGGCCACGGCCATGCCAGCAATGATCGCGTAGACGTTTTTCAAGGCCCCGCCCAATTCGACGCCGAAGCGATCGCCGCTGGCGTAGACCCGGAAGGTACGGCCGTGCAACACGGCCTGGACGCGCTCGCACAAAGCCTCGTCCTCACTGGCGACCACGGTGGCGGTCAACGCGTGCTCGGCGACTTCCCGCGCAAGGTTTGGCCCGGACAGCACGCCAATGCGCGCCTGAGGGGCGATTTCGGTGAGGATTTCACTCATCAACTTGAAGGTGTGGGCTTCGATGCCCTTGGTCAGGCTGACCAGTAACTTGCCGGCCAAGCGTTCGGCGTGTGGCGCCAGTACCGAGCGCAAGGCGCTGGAAGGCAGCGCGACAAAGCACAGGTCGCAGGCCGTGAGGGTTTCCAGCAGGTCGGTCACCGGCTCGACGGCGGGATGAATCTTGATACCTTTAAGGTAACGAGGGTTTTCGCGATGCACGCGAATGGCTTCGGCCTGCTCGGGGTCGCGCATCCACTGGCGCACCGCGTGACCGTTCTCGGCCAGCAGGTTAGCCACGGCGGTCCCAAAACTTCCGCCTCCCAGGACCGCAATAGGGCGCTGTTCAGTCATATGCAATCCGTTAATCCATACCAGTGGCGATGGCGGCATTATACGGGGCGCCCCGCTTGCGGCCAGCCCCCGTATCAATTCGCGCGAGTCAGAAAATGCCAGAGGCGTGCGAAGTAAATGCAAGTCCGACGACTGGCAAACAGCCGCACCTCGGTTAACATGGGCGGCTATCCGCAATTAACAAGGCCGTGCCGTGTATCTGGGCCCTCCTCCTCGCTCATCATTGTTGTTGGTGCTGTTGTGCGCTACCTGCGCGCAGGCCGACGATCTGTTCCTCGACAGCCAGCCGCTACCGCAGGTCTTGACCGCCACGCGTCTCAAGCAATCGGCCGCCGCCGTGCCCGGCAGCATGACGGTGATCGACAGTGAGCTGATCAAGGCCAGCGGTGCCCGGGACATCTCGGAACTGCTGCGGCTGGTCCCGGGGATGATGGTCGGCTACACCAGCGGCAACCAGGCGTCGGTGAATTACCATGGCACCAGCGCCAGTGACGCACGGCGCATGCAGGTGCTGATCGACGGTCGCTCGGTCTACCGCGCCGGCCTGGCCACGGTGGATTGGAGCGATATCCCAGTGGCCATGGAGGACATCGAGCGCATCGAGGTCTTTCGCGGCCCCAACACCGTCAGCTACGGTGCCAATGCGCTGATGGCGGTGGTGAATATCCTCACCCGCTCGCCAGCCAACAGCCACGGCTCGCGGGTAAAGGTCATCCGTGGCGAGCGTGGCATCAATGACTTCTATGCCAGCCAGGGTGTGGGCTGGGAGACCGGCGATTTGCGCTTGTCTCTGTCCGGGCAACAGGACAATGGTTTTGACAGCGACGCGGTCGGCGCCGACCGCCGTGACGGGCGTCGTCTCAACCGTTTCAGCCTGGCGGTGAGCCAGGCCTTGAACGCGCAACAAAGTCTCGATTGGCAACTGAACGTCAAGGAAGGCACCAACCAGCGCCCTTATACCTACACCCCGGTGTTTGCCGGAATTACCGAAGGCGGCACCAATTCCGATGTCACCGCCAAGGACTACGCAGGCTCCCTGCGCTGGAACTTCGACTTCAACCCCGACCACAGCCTGTATATCCAGGGCTCGGCACAGCAATGGGACCGCAAGCAAATCTGGAAAGCCTGTGACGCCAAAGCCTCGTTCAGCCCTGAACTGACCCAGTTATGGCAGCTCAACCCCAACTATGCCGAATTGCTGGCACGGCACATGGACACCTACAGCCAAGGCTCCGCCCCACCGGGTAACGCCGCCGAACAGGCCTTGGCCAACCAGGTGCTGGACCAGTGGCGCAACGGTGCCAACCAAAGCGTGTGCGGCGATATCGACCAAAGCACCCGCGAAAGCCGCTACGACGTGGAGATCCAGGACACGCTCAGCCTCTCCGACAGCCTGCGCCTGGTCAGCGGTATGAATTACCGCTATGACCGCGCCGACTCCGAAACCTACTTCAATGGCACCCTGGACGACACCACCTGGCGCCTGTTCGGCCACCTGGAATGGCGCGCCAGCGAGCACTGGCTGCTGCAAGGTGGCGCCATGTACGAAGACACTCACCTGAGCGGCAACTCGCTCACGCCGCGTGTGGCGGTCAATTACCTGATCAATCCTCGCCACGGCTTGCGCGCGGTGTACTCCGAGGCAATCCGCTCGCCGGACATGTTCGAGAACAACGTCAATTGGAGCTACCGCGTCACCAATCTCAGCTCCCCGACCTACGGGCAAAACGCCGGTCAATATTTTGTCGTGACGCGCGGCCCTGGCAACCTCGACAAAGAGTTGATGCGCTCGCGCGAACTGGGCTACAACGGCTTCTTTGCCGAGCTGGGGCTGAATGTCGACGTGAAGCTGTTCTATGACGAAATCACCGACATGATCAGCTCGCCGCTGCGCAACAACCAATACATCGCCAGCAACGCCAACAGCTCGCGTTTTAGCGGTGCCGAGTCGCAGTTCGACTGGCGCGTGAGTGACGCCGACCGCCTGCGCCTGACCTATGCTTATGTAGACGCCACCTCCAGCAACCCGCTGGACAAAGCGCAAACCGCGCGTAACAGTGGCTCGGCCGGTTGGCTGCGTGAGTGGGGCCAGGGTTGGTCCAGCGCCTTGTTCTACTATGGCGACGACGCACTCAACCAATATCGCTTCCAGCGGGTCGACCTGCGGGTGGCCAAGCGCATTGCCGTAGGCAAAGCCAATGTGGAGCTGGCGGGCATGTTGCAGCAACGCCTGGATGACCAGCCCACCACCTGGGCCGACAACAACTACGACCATCGCCACGTTCTCTACTTCAGCGCCGAGCTGGACTTCTGACATGGCCGACCAGTCACGGATGACCCTCTTGTTGGTTTCACGGTTTTGGCGCCGCGGCCTGCTGCTCGCCTGCCTGTTGCTGACAGCGCCGGCGTGGAGTGCCGACATTCTGCTGACGGCCGCCGAAGACAGCGCCGGCGTGCGCGCTTTTACCCAGGCCCTTGCCCAACAACGCCCCGAAGACCAGGTCAGCTTCACGCCACTCAAGCAGTTGCCAGCGCCCAGTCACCTGCCTGCCAGCACCCGCCTGATTCTCCTTGACCTGCCGGGTCTGGACTGGCGCCTGCAGGATGCTCAGGGGCCACCAACCCTTGTGCTGCGCATCAGCCGCCTGCAGGCCCGACAACGCCTGGGCAACTCCCACCCGGCAAAAATCAGTCTGCTATGGAGCGACCCGCCGCTGGAGCGTCAGCTGCGCCTGATCGCCAATATCCTGCCCCAGGCCCGGCGCGTCGGCGTGCTGTACGGCGTCGATAGCGAATTCCTGCTGCGCGAACTGATCCAGTTCGCCAAACCCATGGGCCTGGAAATCATGCCCCAGCCATGGGACAACACCAGCGACAGTCGCCCGCTGCAAACCCTGTTCAAAAACAGCGACGTGCTACTGGGCCTCGACGATCCGCAGCTGTACAACCCCAAGACCGTAAAAAACCTGTTGCTGAGCAGCTACGCCCAACAACTGCCGTTGGTGGGGCCCAACGCTGGGTTTGTGCGGGCCGGCAGCCTGGCCAGCACCTACAGCGATCAATCCGACTGGCTCGCGGTACTGGACCGACTGCTGGACCAGCCGCCGGCCAGTTGGCCCAGCACGCTCTACCCGCAGTACTTCAAAGTCGTGGGCAACCCACAAGTCGCGCGCTCACTGGGCATCGAACAGGTCGATGAAATCGCCGTTGCCGCCCGCCTGGCCGAAGGAGAACAACGCCCATGACCTTGCGCCGTCGTTGGGATATCAACACCCGCACCCAGCTCATTACCCTGGGCCCCGCGCTGCTGTTGACCCTGCTGCTCATCACCTTCTTCACCTTCGTGCGCATCCAGGACTTGCGCCAGGAGCTGGACCACACCGGTCAATTGATCGCCAACCAGCTGGCGCCTGCCACTGAGTACGGCGTGATTTCCGGCAACAACGATGTGCTTGAAACCCTGCTGCGTGCGACCTTGGCCACACCCCATGTGCGCTTCCTGGAGATCCAGGACAGCGCCGAGAACATCTTGGTGTATGTGGAGCAGCCGTCCGAGCGGCATGACCGTTCGCTGTCGGTGAAGGTGTTCCAGGCACCGATCCGCCTGCAACACATCCAGCTCAACAATGACTTTTTCCAGGACAACCTCAGCGAACCCAAGGCACCCCGCGCGGACTACCTGGGGCGAGTGATTGTGGGCATGTCCAACGACGCCTTCAGCCAGCGCCAGCAGGAAATCCTGTTCAAGGCAGGGGTCCTGGCGCTGTTTGCCCTGCTGTTTACCTTCCTGCTGGCGCGACGCTTGTCGGCGAGCCTGTCACAGCCGATCAGCGCCATGGGGCACGCGGTCAAGGCCATCCAGCAAGGCGATTACAAGACGCCACTGCCCATCGTCGATGACTCGGAATTGGGCGACCTCTCGCGGCATATCAACAACCTGGCCGAGGGCCTTCAACAGGCCAGTCGCGAACAGCAACAAGCCATGGCCCAGTTGATCCAGACCCGTGAAGAAGCCGAGCGGGCGAACAACGCCAAGTCGGATTTTCTGGCGATGATGAGCCACGAACTGCGCACGCCCATGAATGGCGTGCTGGGCATGCTGCAACTGCTGGAAACCACGGAGATGACCGAGGAGCAGACCGAGTACGCGGCGCTGGCGTGCGAGTCCACCGAGCATTTGCTCAAGGTGATCAATGACATCCTCGATTTCTCACGCATTGAACGCGCCGCCCTGGAACTGGAACATATTCCGTTCAACCTGGCCGATCTGATCAACAGCTGCGCCCAGGCTTTCCAGCACAGCGCCCAGCAGCGCGGGCTGAGCCTGGAACTGCCCATTCCCATGGGCATGGAGGCTCTGCGTGTGCGCGGCGACCCGACGCGGATCCGCCAGATTCTGGTGAACCTGATCGGCAATGCATTGAAATTTACCGAACATGGCAGCGTGACCGTCGAGCCCCACTGGCAAACCCTGGACCATGAGTTGGTGTGGTTCACCTGCACCGTACGCGACAGCGGTATCGGTATTTCCGCCGAACGCCTGGATTTGATGTTCGATGCATTCCAGCAGGCAGACAGCTCCATTTCCAGGCGTTACGGTGGCACGGGCCTGGGCCTGCCGATTGCGCGCACCCTGGCCGAACGTATGGGTGGCACCTTGCGCGCCCAGAGCGAAGAAGGTCGAGGTTCAGTGTTCACCTTGGAGATTCCGCTGGCCATTGACCAGCAGCATGCCCCGGTCACCGCACCTGACGCGCTTGGCAAAGCCAGCGCCGGCGATGGGCGCCACGTGCTGTTGGTAGAGGACAACCCGGTCAACCGCACCGTGGTCGAAGCGATGCTGCGCAGCCTGGGTTTTGAAGTCAGCCTGGCCACGGACGGCGCCGAGGCGATCCGCAGCGCCGAGAGCCTGATTTTCACCGCTATCCTGATGGATTGTCGCCTGCCCTTGATCGACGGCTACGAAGCCACACGGCAGATTCGCCAACTGCCCGGTTGCGCCGATCTGCCGATCATCGCCCTGACGGCCAACGCCTTGCAGGGCGATCGCGAAGCCTGCCTGGCAGCCGGAATGAACGATTACCTGGCCAAGCCGTTCAAACGCACGGATTTGCAGCAAATCCTGCAGCGCTGGGTGCAATAGCGCCGCGCCATCAGCCAACTGCGACTGGCGTGAAAGACGAAAGTGCGGCAGTCTTAGGCACCCGAACGGGCTGATAAACAGGCCCGGTTTAAAATTTCAGTGAACAAGTGTACATTCAGTGCCTTGCCGCTGTGACTTTCACTACAACGCAATAGTCTATGTGTAGGCTGCCGCTATGAGGCATGAACGCTTCATTCGGTTCGGGAAGATTTGCCCTACCCTGCCGCATGGGATTATTGAGGAGCTCGCATGACCAAACAAAACGCCTTTACTCGGGAAGACCTGCTGCGCTGCAGTCGCGGTGAGCTGTTCGGCCCAGGTAACGCGCAACTGCCCGCCCCGAACATGCTGATGGTGGATCGCATCACCCATATCAGCGAAGAGGGTGGCAAGTACGGCAAAGGTGAATTGGTCGCCGAGCTGGATATCACCCCTGACCTGTGGTTCTTCGCTTGCCACTTCGAAGGCGACCCTGTGATGCCAGGTTGCCTGGGCCTTGACGCCATGTGGCAACTGGTTGGCTTCTACCTGGGCTGGCAAGGCCTGCCGGGCCGCGGTCGCGCCCTGGGTTCGGGCGAAGTGAAGTTCTTTGGCCAGGTACTGCCGAGCGCCAAGAAAGTCACCTACAACATTCAAATCAAGCGCGTCCTCAAGGGCAAGCTGAACCTGGCCATCGCCGACGGTTCGGTGACTGTCGACGGTCGCGAGATCTATACTGCCGAAGGCCTTCGGGTCGGCGTATTTACTTCCACTGACAACTTTTAAGGGTTATCCGCATGCGCCGCGTCGTTATCACTGGTCTGGGCATCGTTTCTTGCCTGGGCAATGACAAAGAGACCGTCACCGCTAACCTGCGTGCAAGTCGCCCTGGCATCCGCTTCAACCCGGAATATGCCGAAATGGGTCTGCGTAGCCAGGTTTCCGGCTCCATTGACCTGCCCCTCGAAGAACTGATCGATCGCAAGATCTATCGCTTCGTCGGCCACGCTGCCGCCTACGCCTACCTGGCCATGAAAGACGCGATCGCCGACTCCGGCCTGGGCGAAGACCAGGTTTCGAACGTACGCACCGGCCTGATCGCCGGCTCCGGCGGCGCATCGACCCTCAACCAAATGGAAGCGCTGGACATCCTGCGCGAAAAAGGCGTGAAGCGCGTCGGCCCTTATCGTGTCACGCGGACCATGGGCAGCACCGTTTCCGCCTGCCTGGCTACGCCATTCCAGATCAAGGGCGTGAACTACTCGATCTCCTCCGCATGCGCCACCAGCGCCCACTGCATCGGGACTGCCGTTGAGCAGATCCAACTGGGCAAGCAGGACATCGTATTTGCCGGCGGCGGTGAAGAAGAGCATTGGAGCCAGTCGTTCCTGTTCGACGCCATGGGCGCATTGTCCACCCAGTACAACGAAACCCCAGAAAAAGCCTCCCGCGCTTACGACGCCAAGCGTGACGGTTTCGTCATCGCCGGCGGTGGTGGCATGGTGGTGGTCGAGGAGCTGGAACACGCCCTGGCCCGTGGCGCGAAGATCTACGCGGAAATCGTTGGCTACGGCGCGACGTCCGACGGCTACGACATGGTTGCGCCAAGCGGTGAAGGCGCCATCCGCTGCATGCAGATGGCAATGTCCACCGTCGACACCCCAATCGACTACCTGAACACCCACGGCACCTCGACCCCGGTCGGCGATGCCAAGGAAATGGAAGGCGTGCGTGCGGTATTTGGCGACAAGGCTCCGAAAATCAGCTCCACCAAGAGCCTGTCGGGTCACTCCCTGGGCGCCGCTGGCGTTCACGAAGCGATCTATTGCCTGCTGATGATGGAAGGCAACTTCATGGCCGGCTCGGCCAACATCGACGAGATTGATCCGGTTGTGGCTGATATGCCGATCCTGACCAAGACCGTTGAAAACGCCAAGATCGACACCGTGATGAGCAACAGCTTTGGTTTTGGTGGCACCAATGCCACCTTGGTACTCAAGCGCTGGCAGGGCAAGTAAGCCCGCAGGTTGATCACACGAAAAAGCCCCGACTGGTTCGGGGCTTTTTTTTGCGTTTGATTTGAAACCGCGTCGCCTTCATCGCAGGCAAGCCAGCTCCCACATTCGACCGCGTTCATCCTGGAGGAATACGGTCCAGTGTGGGAGCTGGCTTGCCTGCGGCTGGGCCAACCCGGTTCCCCGCCCTACACCGAAAACCGCGCCACCATCGAATTCAGATCCACCGCCAACCGCGACAACTCCTGACTCGCTGCACTGGTCTGGTTGGCCCCGGTCGATGTCTGGTGCGCGAGGTCGCGGATATTCATCAGGTTACGATCCACCTCCCGAGCCACCGCCGCCTGCTGCTCCGACGCGCTGGCAATCACGAGGTTGCGTTCGTTGATCAAGGTGAATGCCGAGGCAATCTCTTCCAGGGCCATGCCCGCCGATTTGGCGAGATCCAATGTAGAGCGCGCCCGTGTATTGCTCTGCTGCATCGAGCTGACAGCCTGGTCGGTGCCCTGCTGAATCCCGCTGATCATCTGCTCGATTTCCTGGGTCGACTGTTGCGTGCGATGGGCCAAGGCCCGCACTTCATCGGCTACCACCGCAAACCCGCGCCCGGCATCCCCCGCTCGCGCCGCTTCAATCGCCGCGTTCAGTGCCAGCAAGTTGGTTTGCTCGGCAATCGAGCGAATCACATCCAGCACTGTGCTGATGCCATAGACCTTTTGCGCCAGCGCTTCGACCTGGGTCACATTGGCGGTCACATCGGTCGCGAGGGCTTCAATCGACACCACCGTCTGCTGCACCTGCTCACGCCCTTGCTGGGCAATCCGGTCGGATTCGCGAGACGCCTGGGAAGTGGCCACGGCATTGCTCGCCACCTCCTCCACCGCCACCGTCATCTGATTGACTGCCGTGGCCGCCTGTTCGATTTCCTGGTTCTGCTGGTGCAAACCACGGGTCGCATCCTCGGTGACGCAACTGAGCTCTTCGGAAGCCGACGCCAATTGGTTCGACGATTCTGATATGCGCCGGATAGTGTCGCGCAAGCTCTCCTGCATACGCTTGAGCGCCTGTTGCAAGCGCGCCGGCTCGTCGCTGCCACTGAGCCTGATGTCGCCCGTCAAGTCGCCACTGGCAACGCCCTGGGCCACTTTCAACGACTGTGCCAGCGGCAGCACGATGCTGCGTGTCAGCCACACCGCCAGGCCAATCGTGACCAACGCCGTGACGCCAATCATGGTCATCACCCAAACCCGCGACTGGCTGAACACCTGCTGTGCCAGCCGGGCGGCCTCGTTGGCGCTGGACTTGTTCAGATTGACCAACTCACGCAGCGTCACGGCCATCTGGTCAGCCATCTGATTCATTTCGCCATTGACCACCGCAATGGCCTCCTCCAGCCGATTGGCCTTGGATAAGCCCACCACCTGCTCCTGGCGTTGCAGGTACTGCTGCTCCTCGACCTTGAAGCGATCAAACAGCACGCGCTCCTCAGGCAAGACGATCAATGCCTCGTACACGCCTTCAGCGTGGTGCAAACCGGTTTTTATTTCGGCAATTTTCTGCTCGTTCTGCGCCACCGCCTGGGGGTCGCGGTTGACCAGCAAGCGCAACGTCAGCGCCCGAATGCGCAACACATCCTGGTTCATCTCCCCCACCGCCATCACGCTGGGCAGCCAGTTGGTCTCCACCTGGTCCGACTGCTGGCGCATATTGGCCATCTGCAACAGGGCAAAGCCGCCCAAGACGAACACCATCAACGCCAGCACACCAAAGCCCAGGCCGGCGCGAGGGGCGATATTCAAACTGCGGATATTCATGCCAGGGTTCCTTCCAAAAGTACTGCATCCACCTGCAGCGGGTCTCTTGGACGTTATCGGCACCTCAGGTCATTGGCGTAAGATCAAAACGCGATATCAAGGCGCGTCGCCATCGCGATGCGGCTTGGGCAGGATGGCGAGGAAGTTGTCGCGCGCAACCTTGTGGGCAACGTCTTCGGGCAACGCATCGAGGAAAGGATCGAAACGGCGCATCTCTTTGCCCAACTTATTGAAGCGCCCCACAACATCGGAGCCGAGCATGAAGCGATCCGGGAAGCGCTCCACCAGCGCAACCCATTGCGGCCGTGGCTTGCCGGCGTCATCCAGCAGATAGGGCGTGAGCATGCTCCAGGACAGGTCGATATACAGGTTGGGGTACGCCTCAAGCAGGCGCGTCAGGGTAGGCAACAAAAAGTCCATCTGCACCTGATGACGGTGAATTTCCTTGCTGGTACCGGCATGGGCCCAGATAAAACGCGTGTGCGGGTGATTGCGTAACGGCTGCTCGACTTCCGCCAGGTACAGCGGGTTGCGCTCACGTTTGGAGGTGATGTTGGAGTGCAGCATCACCGGCAGGTCGTTTTCGGCCGCCAGGTGATAGATGCGCGTCATGGCTTCGTTATTGGCGCGCGGGGTGTCACCGGAGGTCAGGGCGGTAAGGTCATCGTGCCGGGTGAACACTTCACCGATGCCCTGCCACAGCCCTGGGTTGAGGTCGAGCATACGCTGGATGTGGGCGGCGGAGTTTTTGTCGTTGGGATTGAAACCGGCGAGGAAGGGATGAAAGTGCTGGCGTTGCTCGGGGGAAAGTTTATTGACCGCCGCCGCGACGATCACATCCGTGGCGCTGTACCAATAGGCATCGGCGTCGTCACCGGCGTAGTAGCGCGGGCGCTTGGGCTCGTCTTCGTGCCATTTCTTGGCCACGGGAATCCCGGAAATCATGACGTGCTCAATACGGTTGTCCGCCATGGCCTTGAGCAGCTTGTCCATGCCGGCGGTTTCCTGGAAAAAATCCACGTAGTGCAGGTGCGCGTCGCTGTAGGCATAGTCACGGGCCTGCACGACAAGGCTGCTGGCGGCGAGCAACAAGGCAAGACTCAGGCGGGCTCCAGACACGGTAAAACCTCAATAAGGGTTGATACGGGTAGACCTTGCGCCAGCCTTCAGGGTTCAGCATGGAAAAAACCGGAACACTGGGGTGCCAGCATGCTCTATAACTGCATGACCTTCATCCTGCGCCCTTATGAGGTTTGCCATGCCTGTTACCGTTAATACGCTGAACGCTGAAAACTTCCGTCACAGCGTGAATATCAATAATCACGAGCTGTTTACCGACCTGCCCAAGAGCCTGGGCGGTGACGATTCGGCGCCCTCCCCCCACGATTATTTCGATGCTGCGCTGGCGTCGTGCAAAGCCTTGACCGTAAGGCTCTACGCGCAGAAAAAAGATATCCCGCTGACCGGCGTGACCGTGGAGGTCACTCACGACAGCGACGAAGAGCAAAAGGGTAAATACAAACTCAACGTCAAGCTGACCCTCAAGGGCGTACTCACCGACGCCCAGCGCGATGAACTGCATCGCGTGGCCGATAAGTGCCCGGTACATAAGCTGATGACCACCGCCGAAGTCACTATCGAGACGAAATTGTCGGAAGGCGCCTTCAGCCAATAGCCCCAACTTCCCATCGAGCGGGTTATGCTCAAAGCATCCAACCCGCTCAGACTGGGATGCCCATGACCACCCTCACCGTGATTCGCCCTCGCCCCGAAGATGTAGAAGGCCAGCCTATCCTGCGGCCCCTGCCCTCACGTGAATGCCGCAGCGTCGGTCCCTTTGTATTTTTCGATCATATGCTGCCGACCCGCTACGCACCGGGTAACGGCATGAATATCCGCCAGCATCCCCACATCGGCCTGTCCACCCTCACCTACCTGTTTGAAGGCACCTTGCAGCACAAGGACAGCCTTGGCTCGGACCAGGTGGTGCAAGCCGGCGATGTCAGCTGGATGACCGCCGGCAGCGCGATTGCCCACGTCGAGCGCACACCTGAAGCGGTCAAGGCCAGGGGTTTCAACCTGCATGGCCTGCAGGTGTGGCTGGCCTCGCCCAAGGACCACGAGACCGGGCCCGGACACTACAGCCATCACCCAGCCGCAAGTTTGCCGATAAGCGATAACCTCGGCGTGCAGGTGCGTTTGATCGCCGGTGATGGTTTTTGCCTCAGATCACCGGTGCCGGTGCTGTCGCCGACGCTGTATGCCGAAGTACAGATGCAAACCGCCACCACCCTGTTGATTCCTGATGAACATGAGGAACGCGCGGTGTATGTGCTGGAGGGTGAGGTGCAATTGGACGGTGAAGCCCTGGAGGTCAACAGCTTGGTGGTATTGCCGACTGGGCAGGAGATGACTCTGTATGCCGAGAGTGATTGCCACCTGATGGTATTTGGCGGGGCACCGCTGGATGGGCCACGGCGGATCAACTGGAATTTTGTGGCGAGCGACCCGGCTGTGATCGAGCAGGCGAGACAGCGTTGGGCGGCTGGGGATTGGCCGACTGTGCCGGGGGAGTCAGAAAGAATCGAGTTGCCTGTTAGATAGCATTCGCGAGCAAGCCCGCTCCCACATTTCGATCTGTGAACGCAGTCAAATGTGGGAGCGGGCTTGCTCGCGAAGAGGCCCGAACAAGCGCCGAAGCATCAGCCCTTGAACACTTCATCCAACAAGTTATGCATCGACTGGAAAGCCCGTGCGGCGGTCTTGGCGTCGTACATCATCTTGCCCGGCACATTGGCATGGGGGTCGGTGAAGGAATGCACCGCGCCGCCGTAGCTGAGCAACTGCCAATCCACACCCGCCGCGTTCATTTCATCTTCGAACGCTGGCAGTTGCTCTTTGGGCACCAACGGGTCCGAGGCGCCATGCAGCACCAGCACTGAACCCTTGATGTTCTTCGCGTCTGCGGGGTTCGGTGTATCCAGAGTGCCATGGAACGACACGGCAGCCTTCAGCGGCGCGCCGGTACGGGCCAGTTCCAGGGAGCAGCAACCGCCAAAGCAGAAGCCGAAGGTGGCCAGTTTGGACGTGTCCACCGCGGCTTCAACCTGGCCTTGCAATTGCTCGAAGGCGGCTTGCATGCGCTTGTTCAGCAACGGGCGATCATTCTTCAACGGCATCATCGCCGCGCCCGCTTCATCGCCATTTGAAGGACGTACGTTTTGCCCGTAGAGGTCGGCAATCAGCACCACGTAGCCTTTGCCGGCAACGGCCTTCGCAATCTCTTCGGCCCCCGCACTTACGCCCATCCAGTTCGGCGCCATCAGCAGTCCCGGCAACGGGCCCTTGTGGCTGGCATCGAATGCCAGACGGCTTTCATAAGACTGGCCATCAATCTGATAGACCACGGAACGTACAGTGACTTGGCTCATCATTTTCTCCAATTCAGATGGATTGACGATGCTCCCTGTAGGAGCGAGGGTGAAGCCTAGTTCTTGCTCGCGAAAAACGTGAGATCACCGCGCTCATTCAGCATTTGCGCGTTATCGTTGACGTTCTTCGCGAGCAAGCTCGCTCCTACAGTAGAGCCAGAACGAAAAAACCCGCCGAAGCGGGTTTTTCTACAACGGTGTTAAACCGACAATTCAACCAACAGCTTGTTCAGTCGGCGCACATACGCGGCCGGGTCCTTCAAGCTGTCGCCGGCTGCCAGGGCGGCCTGGTCGAAGAGGATGTGCGACAGGTCACCAAACCGCTCTTCGCTCTGCTCGCCATCGAGTTTCTCGATCAGCGGGTGAGACGGGTTGAATTCGAAGATGGGCTTGGAATCCGGCACTTTCTGGCCGCTGGCTTCCAGGATCTGGCGCATCTGCATGCCCAGGTCCTGCTCGCCGATGGCCAGGATCGCCGGGGAATCGGTCAGGCGGTGGGAAACCCGCACTTCACTCACCGCTTCACCCAGGGAAGCCTTGATGCGCTCAACCAGGCCCTCTTTGGACTTGGCGACTTCTTCGGCTTCTTTCTTCTCTTCTTCGGAGTCCAGGTTACCCAGGTCCAGGTCACCACGGGCCACGTCGACGAAGGTTTTGCCGTCGAACTCGGTGAGGTAGCTCATCAGCCACTCATCGATACGGTCGGTCAGCAGCAGCACTTCGATGCCTTTCTTGCGGAAGACTTCCAGGTGCGGGCTGTTCTTGACCTGGGCGTAGGTTTCGCCGGTCAGGTAGTAGATCTTGTCCTGACCTTCCTTGGCACGTGCCAGGTAGTCAGCCAGGGACACAACCTGCTCGCCGTCTTCGCCTTGAGTCGAGGCAAAACGCAGCAAACCGGCGATTTTTTCCTTGTTGGCAAAATCTTCCGCCGGGCCTTCTTTCATGACCTGGCCGAAGTTTTTCCAGAAGCTCTTGTATTGCTCAGGCTCGTTCTTCGCCAGCTTTTCCAGCATGTCGAGTACGCGCTTGGTGAGCGCCGACTTCATGGAGTCGATGATCGGGTCTTTCTGCAGGATTTCCCGAGACACGTTCAGCGACAGGTCGTTGGAGTCGACCACACCTTTGATAAAGCGCAGGTACAGCGGCAGGAAGGATTCCGCCTGGTCCATTACGAACACGCGCTGCACGTACAGCTTCAGGCCTTTTGGCGCCTCGCGCTGGTACAGGTCGAACGGAGCACGGGCCGGTACGTAGAGCAGCGAGCTGTATTCGAGCTTGCCTTCAACCTTGTTGTGGCTCCAGCTCAGCGGGTTCTCGTAGTCGTGCCCAATGTGCTTGTAGAACTCCTGGTATTCCTCGTCCTTGATCTCGGTACGCGGACGGGTCCACAGGGCGCTGGCGCGGTTGACAGTTTCCCACTCCACCGCAGGGGCTTCTTCGCCTTCGGCAACGGTCTGTTCCTTGGGCAACTCGATCGGCAACGCGATGTGGTCGGAGTACTTCTTGATGATGTTGCGCAGACGCCAGCCATCGGCGAATTCGTCTTCACCGGCTTTCAAGTGCAGCACGATGCGGGTGCCGCGGTCAGCCTTGTCGATAGTGGCGATTTCAAATTCGCCCTCGCCTTTGGAAGCCCAGTGCACGCCTTCGCTGGCGTCAAGGCCGGCGCGGCGGCTGAATACTTCAACCTTGTCGGCGACGATGAAGGCCGAATAGAAGCCCACGCCGAATTGGCCGATCAGGTGAGAGTCTTTTTTCTGGTCGCCCGACAGGTTCTTCATGAAATCTGCGGTGCCGGACTTGGCGATGGTCCCCAGGTGGGTGATCGCATCGTCACGGCTCATGCCGATACCGTTGTCTTCGAGGGTGACGGTCTTGGCGTCTTTGTCGTAGCTCACACGGATCTTGAGTTCCGCGCCGCCTTCCAGCAACTCGGGCTTGGACAGGGCTTCGAAACGTAATTTATCGACAGCGTCAGAGGCGTTCGAGATCAATTCGCGAAGGAAAATTTCCTTGTTGGAATACAGCGAATGGATCATGAGGTGCAGCAGTTGCTTCACCTCGGTCTGGAAGCCCAGGGTTTCCTTTTGAGTTTCCACACTCATGGTCATCAAACTCCAATTGGATGGCAGTGGCCGCGCCCTTGAGGGTTGGCGGCGGGTTGTCATCAAAGTTGGGGACTAAGACCAGGATTTCAAGGGCGGACCAATTCCTCAATTTTGAAATGTGCCCGGGCAGTGGCAATCGGTTCGGCCGGCGTGCTCTGCCAAGCGGTAATCGCCACGTTGGCCACGCGCCGGCCCTGGCGCCATACCTGACACTTGGCATAGGTGTCCCGAAACTGGCCGGCGCGCAGGTAATCCAGGGAGAAGTCGATGATTTTCGGCAGGCCCGGAGCGCCAGTGAACACCAGCAGGTGCATGGCGGCTGCCAGCTCCATGAAGCCGGCGATCACCCCGCCATGCAGCGCTGGCAATATGGGGTTACCAATATTGTCCTTGCTGGCCGGCAGGCGAAACAGCAACTCATCCCCCAGGCGGGTGCATTCGATGCCGATCAGCCTGGCATAGGGCACCAACTCGAGCAGCGCATCGTAGTTGCCACGGTCGAGGGCTTGCTCCAGGCGCGTCTTGAACCGATGCGTCATGCCTGTTCTCCCTTGATGACAGCGCCCAAGCCTTGAGTCCCTTTGAGGCGCTTGCCCATGCGCATGAACGTGCCTACCACATGGGCGATAGGTTGTTGCGGGTCATCCTGATAGGCAACGCCACGGGTGAAGATCACGTCGGTGGTGACCCGGTAGCATTGCGCGAAGCCATACACCGGCTTATGGGGTTCGGCGGGATGCATGTAGTCGATACGCAGGTCCAGGGTGGGGCAAACCTCGAACTCGGGCAATACGCACAGGGTCGCCATGCCGCAAGCGGTGTCCATCAAGGAGGTCAGCGCGCCGCCGTGGATCACCCCGGTCAGGGGATCACCGACAATATGCGGCCCATAAGGCAGTACGAGGGTCATGCCCTCCTCGCTGGCTTCATGCACCGCCACACCCAGCACCTGGCAATGGCGCAGGGCCGAAACGAAGCGCACGGCACGCTCCAACAAAGGGTTTACGGTCATTGTTTTTAGACTCTTATTAGTGTGAATTCGGCGGATTGGAATGACTGGGTAAAGTTCCTGTACGAAACATGCTATATATCTGTGGGACATAAGGAACTAATGCTGGCCCCTTGGGTTCGAAAGGCCAGTAGATATCTTCAATAAGGAGAAACACCCCATGCGTAAGACATTAGCTATTTCCATGATGCTGGCCGCTGCTCTCGGTCTGGCTGCCTGCGACAAGAAATCCGAAGACAAAGCCCAAGACGCTGCTGCACATGCTGAGCAAGCTCAGCAAGATATGGCTAAAGCACAGGATAAAGTGAACGACGCTGCGAAAGAAAACGCCGAAGCTGCCAAAGCTCAGGCCGAATCGAACGAAGCTGCTGCAAAAGAAGCTGCACCTGCCGCACCTGCAGAACCTGCCAAGCAGTAATCGCAGGGTTTGAAGCTGTATTGCAGCAAAAAGAAAGCCCGCTGACTAAGCGGGCTTTTCTTTGTCTGCGATTTACTGCCAGCGCTACGATGCGCCCTCTTTTACAGCGTCGACTGCTGGCATATCGGTCGGGGTATACACCATCACCTGCAATACATCGGAATGGAACTCGCGGCGGTACAGCACCAGCACCACCCCGCTGCTCATCAACATGAACAACCAGGGGCTGACAAACCAGGCCAGCATGGTCATGCCGAAGTAATACGCACGCAGGCCAAAGTTGAACTGGTTGGCCGCCATCGAAATCACCCGCGCCGCCCGCAAGGCAAATGCATTGCGCTCCTGCTCCGACACATGTCGTTCACCAATCATCGGCGCCGAGCCCACCAGCACCGCCGCGAAGTTGTACTGACGCATGCACCAGCTGAAAGTAAAAAACGCATAGACGAATACCAGGGCCAGGCACAGCAACTTGACCTCCGACATGCCCTGGGACGCCTGCTGCACCATCGGAATGTCTGCCAGCAACGACACCGCCCGCTCCGAAGCACCGAGCACGGTCAGGATACCCGCAAGGATGATCAAGGTACTGGAGGCAAAGAACGAGGCATTACGCTCCAGGTTGCCGATCACGCTGGCATCGGCGATGCGGTTATCGCGCAACAGCATGCGGCGCATCCAGTCTTCACGGTACAGGTGCAACACGCTGGCCAGGCAGGCCGTGTCCCGAGCCTTCCACGTTGCGTAACGGGTGTAGCCGCCCCAGCAGAGGATGAACCAAAGAGCGGCAAGCAGGTGGACTTGATTGGTTTCGACGAACGACATGCGGGTCCTTCTAAATGTGAGCCCGGTGAGTTGTGCAACAAATATCAAAACCCCGGCCGTACTACCTGTCTTTTATGAGAATTCCTGTTTCCAGATGTACATGAGCTGGGCCTTGGAACCAATAGAACGCCTCCACTCACTTAGTTGGCCCCAGGGCACGAAGCCTTGATCATTTCTCAGGCGGAAGGAACTGCATATCTATCCTTAGGATGTTAAATGCGCTCAACGTCTCTCTCCGTCAGCCAAACACCTGCACCGCAAGCGATCCAACTGTCCGTGGGCACAGCCTCTGAATCGACAACGCAACACCCGCCTTTATCGCATCACCCTCAGCCCAAGCCGTTGGGACTAGACCCGGATGATCGGATCAAAATCCAAGTAGCCGGCATAAAGCCAGTCGTTGCCAATGATACAGGGCCGAACGCAGTCGCCGCGCAATCCCAATTGATTGAGCAGCATCAGGCGTACAACCAGAAAATTATTGATTTACTCAGTCACCAGATGACATTCCAACGCTTCACCCAGGCTCAGTTGAAAAAAGCCTTTCCCCAGCTCACATCAATCGACCCGAACATTATCCACGTCAACACCTATCGAAAACAGCCGCCGGCAGAGCCCGTGCTGATTTCTACGCAAACCTTATCGGAGGCATTGCTCGAAAAAGTCGCGCAAGTCCACATAAACGCCGTCACTGGCACGCCCAACACTGAAGAGCACAGTGCCGACATACAAACGGGCTTTTACATTGACGGACCTGCGGGTGCTCCCCAAACCAGGTTGGAGCATCAGGGTTCCCTGCTGACGCTTGCACACGATATCGCAACCCGCTTTTCAGGCGCGCTCAGTAGCTACTGGAAAAGATCACCCGTAGGCTCCCCCAAGCAGCCATCACGTTCAGCCCAACTGCTCGCCCTGCATCGGCAAATGCTTTCCACCGAGGCAGCCCTGCGGGTTGAAGACGGAACCCTCAGCGAGGCTGGCAAAAAGTTGATCGACACCGCCTTTCAGTACCCCACCCTTGAAGCACGCGAGCGCGAACTTCCCGCAGGGGATCGGCCTGGGGTGTATCCGATCCGGATAGATGACAACTCCGCAAGCGGCGCATTTTTAGCCGGTTGTTTTCTTATCACTCGCAGCGACGGCTCGTCGGCCGAGGCACCTTACACCGCAAGTGACACCCGTAATATCGGGCTGGATGACACCACCGGGCCTGTAGTGCTTTACACCCCCGGGGACGGTTTCGAGGAGTTCGCGAGCCCTGGCAAAGCCCGCGAAGCATTGATGCAGAGAATCGATAATGATGACGAGAAGGCCAACCTGCTACTCAAAAGTCTACCGGTGTCGGTAGAGCACAGTCGAAACCCTCCGTGGGGTGATGATTTAATGCTGGGATTCGCCCCCGTCTGCGGCGACGTAGTGGCACAAACCTTTCCCCAGTTGTTGCAGCGACAGGCTGACGAGGTCAATGAAACCATGCAGGCCGGGTTCGCCCAAGCGCAAGCCGAAGCTGGCTCCTCTCGCACACCGTCGTTGCTCTCTGCCCAAACTGTCGAAACCATCAATGATGCAGCGGATCTTTCACTGCATTTCGATGGCAGTAATGCCCTGCTCGCACGCAATGAGCAACTGCACAACAAACTGCAGCCACAATGGCTTAAAGAACTGACTCCCCAACAAGAAACGAGCTATAGGGAGCTGGAGGAAGCACAGGATACAAGCCTTACGCACTTGCAAGCGCTATTGGCAAACATCCCGGCCCCCAACATTTTCGCCAAACAGTTGCTGGCCCAGGCGTTGAAAGCCAAGCTGCCGGACCGCTACCGGCACGAGGAAATAGACCCTGACCACGTGATGGTTCAGATGACCACACAGCAGTCGAGCAATCGCGGCCTTTTAGGTTCCGCAAACGCACCAAAGCCGAAGATCCACACCCGATCGCTTACCGACCTGACGCTCATGAACACAACGCCATGGCATGAACGCTCGCCGACGAGCACCTGGGCCGCTCGCGTCGTAAGTGCCAATGGAAAATACCTGCTGACCCTGGATAAGCCGTTTCTCGAGGACCTGATCAGCCAAACCGATGTGGGCGGCAAATACCTCAAACTACTGGATGACAAACTCAGCCCCACTGCCACCTCCGACGAAGCCAGGGTGCTGCCCGACGCGTGGAAAAACCATCTGAAGGCAAGGATGGCCAAGGACGCGTTCATCACCAGCCTGGATCCCGACGCCTATCTGAACAGGCAAAAAATCGCCGAACAATGGATCGAAGCGACGCTTGAGCATAGCGACTCCACCACCTGGCCAATCGTGAATGGTGCGTCCATCGTCTCGCATAGAGTGGTCCTGAACGGCAAACCCGTCCAGGGCATGATGGTCATCAAACCGACCAACCACCCCTCGCTGGTGCTGTACAGCCCGGATGCTCCCGACGGACGTCCTTTCAGAGAAATTGTGGACGAGGATCAACTTAACACGCTGCTGAACACGTCCGAGTGGATGTCCTACATGGATCAGCGGGTATCACCTGTTGATCGATACAATATTCACGACACCCTGTTTTTGCCTCAGCTCGGCACGTGGCTCAAGAAATTCGCGGCCGACCATGAAGCGGGCATCCGGCTGAAGCCGTTCAAAGGTAGCATCACTGAAAACCTGTACATGCAGGAGGTGGGGTTACTCAGAGGGAGAGCGTCGGTTGGGATGACAACCAGCGCAGAGATATCGGCCCGATCCACAGCCAACAAATTAATGTTCGCCGCAGACATAGCCCAATTCGTTCTAAGCCTCATACCGGTCAACGCTGGTATGTCAGCCACCAACAGGCTCTCCAAGGCTGCGCTAAGAACGTTGCGTACACCCGGACAAAGCCTGCCCAAGCTCCTCACCCAACCGGGACGCTGGGGGGCGGTGTACAACGACTTCGCCATGGCTGCGTCGGGTATCCCTTTACTCAAAAGGACCCCGTTGCGCCCAGTGTTCAGAACCCCTGGGCGCACGCTCCAACAGCGACTGACAATCACGGCAGGTACAAACGGTACGCCAAGCGGTCACGTCGTACCGGTTCCGGGTACGTCGATATCGGCCGGCCGCCCCTCAAGCATCCCGACTCAATTGCCGAACCCGGCCCACCCTGTACAGAACCGTGGGGACCTCGCCGCGCACGCACTGGATAATCAGCTACTGGCAGGAAAACCGCTCAGCGCCACCGGGCCACAACAAGTCGGTGAAAAATGGTTGATCCGTTACACCGATAACTCAGACGTGAGCAGGGTCTATCAAATAAGCCCAGCGTTCAAATTCGAATCAGGATTTGTAAACGTTATAAACCCCGAGACAAAGCGTCGGGTGGCTACGCTTTTGAACAAAGGGAACGGCGAATGGGTGCTAACCGGTTTGCCGGGAGGCGCCAAACTACCTCAAACGCTAGCCCCCCTACCGCAGCCTCATTCTGCCTCCTCGGCGGAAAACCTAGTGCCTGCAAGCAGCTCCTCCACCTCCGGCAGCTCGCGAATAGAGCCGCCCATTCGAAAACCACTTGCAGTGCTGGTCAATACCAGGGCTCGTGACCTGAACGCCGAGCTGCATCTGGCCGGAGCGGCATTGAACCCCCGAGCGGCCCGAGCGGAACTGGTTCGCATCACAAAGCCGGATGACCTGAAGGTTGTATTGAAACCCGACACAGTCAGCAAGTTCGTCTTCACTCAAGACAACCAACTGATCATCGGTACTATCGACAAAAGTGCACCGCCAAAATGGTTATCACATCCTGCCATCGCGGAAATCGGTGCTGGCAGTGGCCAATCAGAAAAGGTAGTCAGCGCAGGCTATATAAGGAAAGACGCCTTCGGGAAATTCCACCTTTCCGATGTCTCTGGACACTATCTACCCAAAAAAAGCGATTTAAGGCCCGCCCAGGAATATTTGAGGAACATGGGAGTGGATTCGACAAAGAGCAAGTTCCCGATACCCTGAAACAGGCAGCCTGGCTTGGCACTGCGTACAAAAAAGCCCCGGATCATTTGATCCGGGGCTTTTTAATTGCAGCGTATAAGTCAGCGGTTTTAAGCGATCGCTTCGCTGCGCTTGCCCAGCATACGGTCAATCACCACGGCCACGACCAGCGTCATCACCGACGGCACCAGCCACGCCAAGCCTTGTTCGCTCAACGGCAGGTTTACCAGTTGCGTAGGCATCCAACCCGCCAGGCCCGCACCCTTGAGTGCGTCGATGCAGCCAAAGATGAACGACACCAGCATCACCGGGCCGACAATACGGCCCTGTTCCTGCCAGAACCCTTTGCAGAAGCTCAAGGCCACCAACACGATGCACGGCGGGTAGATCGCGGTCAGCACCGGGATCGAGAAGGCAATGAGTTTGGTCAAGCCCAGGTTGGACACAAACAGCGAGAACAGTGCCAGGATCACCACCAGGGTCTTGTAGGACAGCGGCAGGATCTTGCTGAAGTACTCGGCGCAGGCACAGGTCAGGCCCACGGCGGTCACCAGGCATGCCAGGGAAATCAGCACGGCGAGGAAACCACTACCCAGGGAGCCGAACGTGTATTGCACATAGGCGTGCAGTACCGCCGCGCCATTGCTGGCACCCGCGGCCACGGCATGGCTGCCCGAACCCAGACGGAACAGGCTGACGTACACCAGTGCCAGGCCCACGCCGGCAATCAGCCCGGCAATGATCGCGTAACGGGTGATCAGCTTGGGCGACTCGACGCCACGGGAGCGGATAGCGTTGACGATCACAATGCCGAACACCAAGGCGCCCAGGGTATCCATGGTCAGGTAACCATTGATAAAGCCTTGGGAGAACGGCGCGACAACGTATTCCGGGGTGGCAACCCCCACCTCACCGGCGGGCAAGGCAAACGCAGCGATGCCGAGGATAGCCAGGGCGATGATCTTCAGCGGCGCCAGGAAACGGCCCACGGTGTCCAGCAGTCGCCCTGGATACAGGGAGACAAAGAACACCACCAGGAAATACACCGAGCTGTAGAGGAACAACGCCAACGGGCTTTCACCGGTCAAGGGCGCCAGGCCCACTTCAAACGATACTGTTGCGGTGCGTGGGGTCGCAAACAGCGGGCCCACTGCCAGGTAGGCCGCTGCCGCCAGCAGGCCACCGGCAATCTTGCCAATCGGGCTGCTCAGCGCGTCCATGCCACCACCGACCTTGGCCAGGGCGATCACGGTGACCACCGGCAAACCGACTGCGGTGATCAGGAAGCCCAGCGCCGCCATCCACACATGCGGCCCGGACTGCAAACCCACGATAGGCGGGAAGATGATGTTGCCGGCGCCCACGAACAGGGCAAAGGTCATAAAGCCCAGCGCCAGGATATCCTGGCTTTTCAACACTTTCATTTGAGGAAATACCACACTACTGAATCGGAATTTAGAGAGGGCTTCCCTATGGATGAGGGAAATGCTGCCGGCCCTTGTGGGGACCGACCGGTCTAGCGCGCAGCTTCCTTTTGGGACGCGGACGCATAAAGAGGCGGCTAGAGTACAGAATCAGGCTGACAAACGCACTGTTGCGGGGCGAACTGTCCGATAAGCGACATTTGAATGTCGCGTTTTCATACTTAATTGGGCAACACAGAACCCTGTGGGAGCTGGCTTGCCTGCGATGGCATCGACTCGGTTTGGCTGATGCACCCAGTTGTCTGTATCGCAGGCAAGCCAGCTCCCACATTGAACCGAGCACATTCGTCAATCTGGCTATATCCAGAATGCACAAAGGCCACCCGAAGGTGGCCTTTGTGTGGTGAAGCGTCAGCTAAGCGCGAGGCTTACTTGACAGCCCAACCGGTCAGCTCGGCCAGGGCCTTGCCGATGTCTGCCAGCGAACGCACGGTTTTAACGCCTGCGTCTTGCAGTGCAGCGAATTTCTCGTCTGCAGTGCCTTTGCCGCCAGAGATGATTGCGCCAGCATGGCCCATGCGCTTGCCCGCAGGGGCAGTCACACCAGCGATGTAGGAAACAACCGGCTTGGTCACGTGTGCCTTGATGTAGGCAGCCGCTTCTTCTTCAGCCGAACCGCCGATCTCACCGATCATCACGATCGCTTCGGTCTTCGGGTCTTCCTGGAACAGCTTCAGGATGTCGATGAAGTTGGAGCCTGGGATCGGGTCACCGCCGATGCCGACGCAAGTCGACTGACCGAAACCGGCGTCAGTGGTCTGCTTTACAGCTTCGTAGGTCAGGGTGCCGGAACGGGAAACGATACCGACTTTACCTGGCAAGTGAATGTGACCTGGCATGATGCCGATCTTGCATTCGCCTGGGGTGATCACGCCTGGGCAGTTAGGGCCGATCAGGACTACACCCAGCTCGTCGCACTTAACTTTAGCGTCCAGCATGTCCAGGGTAGGAATGCCTTCGGTGATGCAGACGATCAGCTTGATGCCGCCGAAGGCCGCTTCCAGGATCGAGTCCTTGCAGAAAGGAGCTGGAACGTAGATCACGCTGGCAGTGGCGCCAGTGGCTTCTACCGCTTCTTTCACGGTGTTGAACACGGGCAGGCCCAGGTGCTCGGTGCCGCCTTTGCCTGGTGTTACGCCGCCAACCATCTGGGTGCCGTATTCGATGGCTTGCTGGGTGTGGAAACTACCTTGCGAACCGGTAATACCCTGGCAGATAACTTTGGTGTCTTTATTGATCAGGACGCTCATTACTTGCCCTCCGCAGCTTTGACAACTTGTTGAGCAGCGTCGGTCAGGCTGGTAGCCGCGATGATGTTCAAACCGCTTTCTGCCAGTACTTTAGCGCCCAGTTCAGCGTTGTTACCTTCAAGGCGAACAACAACCGGGATTTTAACGCCGACTTCTTTCACTGCACCGATGATGCCTTCGGCAATCATGTCGCAACGAACGATGCCGCCGAAGATGTTGACCAGTACTGCGGCGACATTGGAGTCGGACAGGATGATCTTGAACGCTTCGGTAACGCGTTCCTTGGTAGCGCCACCACCTACGTCGAGGAAGTTGGCTGGCTTGCCGCCATGCAGGTTGACGATGTCCATGGTACCCATGGCCAGGCCGGCACCGTTGACCATGCAGCCGATGTTACCTTCCAGGGCTACGTAGTTCAGTTCGAACTTGGCAGCGTGCGCTTCGCGCGGATCGTCTTGCGACGGATCGTGGAAAGTCTTCAGCTTAGGCTGACGGTACATGGCGTTGGCGTCGATGTTGATCTTGGCATCGAGGCAGTGCAGATCGCCGTCAGCCTTGATCACCAGCGGGTTCACTTCCAGCAGGGCCAGATCGTGATCCTGGAACAGTTTGGCCAGACCTACGAAGATCTTGGCGAACTGGGCAACTTGCTTGCCTTCCAGGCCCAGCTGGAAAGCCAGCTCGCGACCCTGGAATGGCTGAGCGCCAACCAGTGGATCGATAGTGGCCTTCAGAATTTTTTCTGGGGTTTCGTGAGCGATTTTCTCGATGTCCACGCCACCTTCGGTGGAAGCCATGAACACGATGCGACGGCTCGAACGGTCAACGACAGCGCCCAGGTACAGCTCTTTAGCGATATCAGTGCACGATTCAACCAGGATCTTGGTGACTGGTTGGCCATTGGCATCAGTCTGGTAAGTCACCAGACGCTTGCCCAGCCACTGCTGTGCGAAGGCCTTGGCGTCTTCTTTGCTGCGAACCAGCTTGACGCCGCCCGCTTTACCGCGACCACCGGCGTGGACCTGGGCTTTGACAACCCACTCGCTGCCGCCGATTTTGTCGCAAGCTTCTGCTGCTGCTTCCGGGGTGTCTACTGCGTAGCCCTTGGAAACTGGCAGGCCGTATTCAGCGAACAGCTGCTTACCCTGATACTCGTGAAGATTCATGCTTTTTACCGTCTTCGTTAGGTACTGCGCATTCGGCGCTGCGCTCATTATGAGTGCCGCGCCACCTGTGACTGCTGCTTGCGCAACTTGCGGGGCTTATGGCCCGTAAAGCTGCGCAAGGCTGCGTCCAGCGGATATTCCGCGGTGAGTCTTGCGCGCAAGGCTCACGACGGGCAACTCCGCCGTGGTTTCTTATTATCTCGCTTAGCGCTTCTTGCGGTTGGCGATGTGGATGGCGCCGCCATTCACTGCCAACGCTGCTTCGTGCAACGCTTCGGACAGGGTCGGATGGGAGAAGACCATCATGCCCAAGTCCTCGGCACTGGTGCCGAATTCCATGCCGATCGCGCCTTGCTGAACCAGTTCTGCAGCGCTTGGGCCAATCACGTGGACGCCCAAAACGCGGTCAGTCTTGGCATCAGCGATGACTTTGACAAAACCACCGGTGTCGTTGGCTGCCATGGCACGGCCAGAAGCGGCAAACGGGAAGGTGCCGACGTTAACTTCAACGCCTTCAGCTTTCAACTGCTGTTCGTTCTTGCCGACCCATGCAATTTCCGGGTGGGTGTAGATAACCGATGGGATCAGGTCGTAGTTCATCTGGGTCTTGTGACCCTTGATGCGCTCAACAACCATGATGCCCTCTTCGGAAGCCTTGTGGGCCAGCATCATGCCACGAACCACGTCGCCAATGGCATAGACGCCAGGCACGGTGGTAGCGCAATGATCGTCAACGTGGATGAAACCACGCTCGTCGATGTTCACGCCGCTGTCGGAAGCCAACAGGTCATTGGTCACTGGGCGGCGACCAACGGCAACGATCAGCTTGTCGAAGGTGATGGTCTGCTCGCCGTCTTTATCGGTGTAGGTCACCACGACTTCTTCGCCGTTGACCTTGGAACCGGTAACACGGGCGCCAAGCTTGATGTCCAGACCTTGTTTGGTCAGGGTTTTCAGCGCTTCCTTGGAGACTGCAGTGTCAGCCGCCAGCAGGAACGTGTCCAGGGCTTCCAGCACGGTGACTTCAGCGCCAAGGCGCGACCATACCGAGCCCAGCTCCAGACCGATGACGCCAGCGCCGATCACGCCCAGGCGCTTAGGCACAGCCTGGAATTCCAGGGCGCCGGTCGAATCAACGATCACGTTGTTATCAACAGGAGCAGGCGGAATGTCGATTGGACGCGAACCTGGCGCCAGGATCACGTTTTCGGCTTCGATGACTTCAACCGAACCGTCTGGCTTGGTGACTTCAACTTTCTTGCCGGCCAGCAGCTTGCCGTGGCCTTGGATCGAAGTAACGCCGTTGGCCTTGAACAAGGTCGCAACGCCGGAAGTCAGGCCTTTGACGATGTTGGCTTTACGGCCGACCATTGCTGGTACGTCCATGGTCACGCCAGCATGGTTGATGCCGTGGATCGCGAAGCCGTCTTGGGCTTCGTGGAATTTCCAGGAGCTGTCCAGCAGCGCCTTGGACGGAATGCAACCCACGTTCAGGCAAGTACCGCCCAGCGCCAGTTTGCCTTCCTTGTCGGTGTATTTTTCGATGCAAGCAGTGGAGAGGCCCAGTTGCGCAGCCTTGATGGCGGCAACATAGCCGCCAGGGCCTGCACCAATCACTACAACGTCAAATTTCTGTGTCATGAAATAGATCCTCTATTAGCTTCAAGCGTCAAGCCACAAGCTGCAAGCCAAACTGCGTTTACTTGCAGCTTGCAGCTCGCAACTTGAAGCTGCTCCAATCAAATATCCAGGAGCAGGCGAGCCGGGTCTTCCAGCAGGTTCTTGATGGTCACCAGGAACGTCACGGCTTCTTTACCGTCGATCAGGCGGTGATCGTAAGACAGTGCCAGGTACATCATTGGGCGGATCACGACCTGGCCGTTGATGGCCATCGGACGCTGGATGATGTTGTGCATGCCCAGGATCGCGGCTTGCGGTGGGTTGACGATCGGCGTCGACATCATCGAACCGAAGGTACCACCGTTGGTGATGGTGAAGGTACCGCCGGTCATCTCGTCGATGGTCAGCTTGCCGTCACGGGCTTTCTTGCCGAAGCCAGCGATGCCGCCTTCGATTTCGGCCAGGCTCATCAGCTCGGCGTTACGCAGGACTGGAACCACCAGGCCACGGTCGCTGGAGACGGCAACGCCGATATCTGCGTAGCCGTGGTAAACGATGTCGCCGCCGTCGATGGAAGCGTTGACTGCCGGGAAGCGCTTCAGCGCTTCGGTGGCCGCTTTCACGAAGAACGACATGAAGCCCAGGCGCACGCCGTTGTGGGACTTCTCGAACAGATCCTTGTACTTCGAACGCAGGGCCATGACTTCGGTCATGTCGACTTCGTTGAAGGTGGTCAGCATCGCCATGTTCGACTGAGCTTCAACCAGGCGCTTGGCCACGGTGGCACGTACGCGAGTCATCGGTACGCGCTTCTCGGTGCGGTCGCCAGCGGCAAACACAGGCGCAGCGGCAGCAGGCGCTGCAGCCTTGGCAGGTGCGGCAGCCGGAGCGTTCTTCTTGGCTTCAACTGCGGCAACCACGTCTTCCTTGGTCACACGGCCATCTTTGCCGGTGCCCTTGATGGAAGCCAGGTTGATGCCGTTTTCTTCAGCCAGTTGACGCGCAGCCGGAGCAGCGATTGGATCTTCGCCACCGGCTGCCGGCGCAGCGGCAGGCGCCGAAGCAGCCGGTGCAGCAGCGGCAGGAGCAGGCGCTGCAGCAGCGCTGCCCTCTTCGATCGAGCCCAGTACCTGGTTCGACAGAACGGTAGCGCCCTCTTCAGCAACGATCGCGCCCAGCACGCCGTCAGCTTCGGCCAATACTTCCAGAACGACTTTGTCGGTCTCGATGTCGACGATCAGGTCGTCACGCTTGACGGCCTCGCCTGGTTTCTTGTGCCAAGTGGCAACGGTGCCATCGGCAACCGATTCCGGGAATGACGGGGCTTTGATTTCGATAGCCATTATCTGTAGGTCCTTAAAATTCGGTTTCAGTCAGCGCGAAGGCGTTAAACAGTGAAAGCATCTTGCAGCAGTTTTTCCTGCTGCTCGGCGTGCATCGACGCATAACCACAGGCAGGTGCAGCAGAAGCATCACGACCGGCGTACTCAAGGACCAAGGCCTTGTTGTGGTTGCCGATGCTGCGACGCAGATGATGCTGGCTGCTGTACCAGGCGCCCTGGTTCATCGGTTCTTCCTGACACCACACTACGTTCGTGAGGTTGGTGTAAGGCGCGATGATCTCCATGAGGTCATCTTCCGGGAACGGATAAAGCTGCTCGATACGCACGATGGCGATGTCTTCGCGGCCTTCGGCACGGCGTTTTTCCAGCAGATCGTAGTAGACCTTGCCGCTGCACAGGATCAGGCGAGTGACCTTGGCGGCGTCCAGCGTATCGATCTCTGGAATCACGGTCTGGAACGAACCTTGGGCCAGATCTTCCAGGGTCGAAACGGCCAGTTTGTGACGCAACAGCGACTTCGGCGTCAGCACCACCAGCGGCTTGCGCAGCGGACGGATCACCTGGCGGCGCAGCAAGTGGTAGATCTGGGCCGGGGTCGTCGGCACGCACACCTGAATGTTGTGCTCGGCGCACAGTTGCAGGTAACGCTCCAGACGGGCCGAGGAGTGCTCCGGGCCCTGACCTTCATAACCGTGTGGCAGCAGCATGGTCAGACCGCACAGACGGCCCCACTTGTGCTCGCCGCTGGTGATGAACTGGTCGATAACCACCTGGGCACCGTTGGCGAAGTCGCCGAACTGGGCTTCCCAGATCACCAGCGCGTTCGGCGTGGTGGTCGAGTAACCGTATTCGAACGCCAGTACGGCTTCTTCGGACAGGAACGAATCGTACAGGTCGAAACGTGGCTGGCCTTCGTAAAGGTTCTGCAACGGGATGTAGGTGCCCGCGTCTTTCTGGTTGTGCAATACAGCATGACGGTGCGAGAACGTACCGCGGCCGATGTCCTGGCCGGTCATGCGGATCGGGTGACCTTCGAACGCCAGGGTCGCGTACGCCATGGTTTCGGCGTAACCCCAGTTGATCGGCAGGCCGCCGGCTTGCATCTTCTGACGGTCTTCGTAGATCTTCGCAACCTGGCGCTGTACGACGAAGCCTTCGGGAATTTCCAACAGCTTGGCGGACAGTTCCTGCAACGTCTTCAAATCGAACGAGGTATCGTGACGGGCAGTCCAGGTGTGACCCAGGTATGGGCGCCAGTCAACGAACAGCTCTTTGTTCGGCTCCTTGACCAGGCTTTTCACTACATGCAGGCCGTTGTCCAGCGCGTTGCGGTATTCGTCGACTTTCGCCTGAACACGCGCATCGTCAACCACGCCGGCCTTGGTCAGGCTTTCGGCGTACAGCTCACGGGTGGTGCGCTGCTTGGTGATCTGCTGGTACATCAACGGCTGGGTGCCGCTTGGCTCGTCCGCTTCGTTGTGACCGCGACGGCGGTAGCAAACCAGGTCGATGACCACGTCACGCTTGAACTGCATGCGGTAGTCGACAGCCAGTTGGGTCACGAACAGCACGGCTTCCGGATCATCGCCATTCACATGGAGGATCGGCGCCTGGATCATCTTGGCAACGTCGGTGGCGTACTCGGTGGAGCGCGCATCCAACGGGTTGCTGATGGTGAAGCCCACCTGGTTGTTGATGACGATGTGAACGGTACCGCCGGTCTTGAAGCCGCGAGTCTGCGACATCTGGAACGTTTCCAGGACCACGCCTTGACCGGCAAATGCCGCGTCACCGTGGATGGAAATCGGCAGCACTTTCTCACCGGTGGCGTCGTTACGACGATCCTGGCGAGCACGCACCGAACCCTCGACCACTGGCGAAACGATTTCCAGGTGGGAGGGGTTGAATGCCATGGCCAGGTGAACTTCACCGCCGGTGGTCATCACGTTGGACGAGAAGCCCTGGTGGTATTTAACGTCACCGGAACCCAACTCGACCTTCTTCTTGCCTTCGAACTCGTCGAACAGCTCACGCGGGTTCTTGCCGAAGGTGTTGACCAACACGTTCAGGCGACCACGGTGAGCCATGCCGATCACGATTTCCTTGGTGCCATAGGAACCGGAACGCTGGATCAGCTCGTCGAGCATCGGAATCAGGCTTTCGCCGCCTTCCAGGCCGAAACGCTTGGTGCCTGGGTATTTGGTGCCCAGGTATTTTTCGAGGCCTTCGGCCGCGGTCACACGCTCCAGCAGGTGGCCGCGCACATCGGCGGACAATACCGGACGGCCACGCACGCCTTCCAGGCGGTGCTGGAACCACTGGCGCTGCTCGGAATCAGTGATGTGCGTGAATTCAGCGCCGATGGTGCGGCAATATGTCTGCTGCAACGCTTCGTGAATTTCGCGTAGGCTCGCTTCCTCTTTGCCGATGAACAGGTCGCCGGCACGGAAGGTCGTATCAAGATCGGCATTGGTCAAGCCGTAATGATTGATCGACAGGTCTGCAGGTGCAGGACGCTGCCACAGCCCCAGCGGGTCAAGCTGGGCTGCCTGGTGGCCACGCATACGGTAGGCCTGGATCAGTCGCAGTACTTCAACTTGCTTCTTCTCGTGCTCACTGCTCACGCTGCCGGCGGAAACCGGTTGGGCGCGGCGCTGGTTCTTTGCCAGCAGCACGAACTGATCGCGAATTGTTGCGTGCGATACATCGGTGGCAGCGTTGCCGTCTGAAGACAACGTCTGAAATTTGGTGCGCCATTCTTCTGGCACAGCGTTAGGGTCGTGCAGGTAGAGCTCATAAAGCTCTTCCACATAGGCAGCGTTACCACCTGAAAGATAGCCGCTGTTCCACATGCGCTGCATCACGCTTTCTTGCATGCTTGGTCACCCTCGATTTGGGGACACCACCGGCGAAAACACCGAGTCTGCTTGCAAAAGGCCAAGTGCAGCGACCAAAACAAGCCACTTAGGATCACGCTGATAGTTCGGGTACCAACCCGAATGCCCCTGCTTGTCTCATTTCTTCAAAATAAGAGCCGCGGCTTTGTAAGTCGCTGCTCAAGTTAAAACTACGGCGCCGGTTGAAGCCTGCGCCGTAGCATTTACGGGCACAACGGTCCTGCTTTTACTACAACGTCAGTTACACGCCGCTCTGCAGCAGCATGTTACGGATGTGACCAATGGCCTTAGTCGGGTTCAGGCCTTTAGGACATACGTTGACGCAGTTCATGATCCCGCGGCAGCGGAATACGCTGAACGGGTCATCCAGCGAAGCCAGACGCTCGGACGTCTTGGTGTCGCGGCTGTCTGCCAGGAAGCGGTAGGCTTGCAGCAGCGCAGCTGGACCCAGGAACTTGTCCGGGTTCCACCAGAAGGACGGGCAGGATGTCGAGCAGCAAGCGCACAGGATGCACTCGTACAGGCCATCGAGCTTTTCACGTTCTTCCGGGGACTGCAGACGCTCGATGGCCGGAGCCGGCGTGTCGTTCTGCAGGAACGGCTTAACTTTCTCGTATTGCTTGTAGAAGATGCTCATATCGACGACCAGGTCACGGATAACCGGCAAACCTGGCAGCGGACGAACGATCAGCTTGTTGCCTTTGACCACGGCGGACAGCGGCGTGATGCACGCCAGGCCGTTTTTGCCGTTGATGTTCATGCCGTCGGAACCGCACACACCTTCACGGCAAGAGCGACGATAGGAGAAACCCTCGTCCTGCTCTTTGATCAGTGCCAGTACATCCAGCACCATCAGGTCTTTACCACCGGTATCGACCTGGAATTCCTGCATGAACGGCGCAGCGTCCTGATCAGGGTTGTAGCGATAAACACTGACTTTCAACATGGCAGCCACCCTTAGTAAGTCCGAATCTTCGGTTCAAACGTCGGCACCGTCTTCGGCGAGAAGTTCACGGCACGCTTGGTTACGCGCTTGTCACCCGGGAAGTACAGGGTGTGGCACAACCAGTTTTCGTCGTCGCGATCTTCGAAGTCTTCACGAGCGTGAGCACCACGGGATTCTTTACGAACCTCGGCGGCGATCGCCGTCGCTTCAGCCACTTCCAGCAGGTTTTGCAGTTCAAGGGCTTCGATACGAGCGGTGTTGAACGCCTGGCTCTTATCGTTGATCTTGACGTTGGCGATGCGCTTGCGCAGGTCAGCCAACTGGGCGATGCCCTTCTGCATGTATTCGCCGGTACGGAACACACCGAAGTAGTTCTGCATGCAGCTTTGCAGCTCGCGACGCAGGGTTGCTACGTCTTCGCCATCAGTGCGCTCGTTCAGAGCGTTCAGACGCGCCAGGGCAGCTTCGATGTTGGCGTCGGTGGCGTCATCGTATTCGATGCCGTCAGTCAGCGCTTTTTCCAGGTGCAGGCCGGCCGCGCGACCGAATACCACCAGGTCAAGCAGCGAGTTGCCGCCCAGGCGGTTGGCACCGTGAACCGATACGCAAGCCACTTCGCCTACCGCGAACAGACCATGGATGATCTCGTCCTCGCCTTCGGCGTTCTGGGTGATTGCCTGGCCGTGAATGTTGGTCGGCACGCCGCCCATCATATAGTGGCAAGTTGGAACCACCGGAACCGGAGCAACTACCGGGTCAACGTGGGCAAAGGTCTTGGACAGCTCGCAGATACCAGGCAGGCGGCTGTGCAGCACTTCTTCGCCCAGGTGATCGAGCTTGAGCAGTACGTGGTCGCCATTCGGGCCACAGCCGTTACCGGCGATGATCTCTTTAACCATCGAACGAGCCACAACGTCACGACCCGCCAAGTCTTTGGCGTTCGGAGCATAACGCTCCATGAAACGCTCGCCGTGCTTGTTGATCAGGTAACCACCTTCACCACGGCAACCTTCGGTCACCAGTACACCGGCGCCGGCGATGCCGGTCGGGTGGAACTGCCACATTTCGATGTCTTGTACCGGTACGCCAGCACGCAGAGCCATGCCGACGCCGTCACCGGTGTTGATCAGGGCATTGGTGGTCGACGCGTAGATACGACCTGCACCACCGGTCGCCAGCACAGTAGCCTTGGCGCGGATGTAGGTGGTTTCACCGGTTTCGATGCAGATGGCGATCACACCGACGAACTCGCCTTGTGCGTTCTTGACCAGGTCTACCGCGTAGTACTCGTTCAGGAACGTGGTACCGGCTTTCAGGTTGCCCTGATAAAGGGTGTGCAGCAGCGCGTGACCGGTACGGTCGGACGCAGCGCAGGTACGGGCAGCCTGCCCGCCTTTACCGTAGTCCTTCGACTGGCCGCCGAATGGACGCTGGTAGATACGGCCTTGCTCGGTACGGGAGAACGGCAGACCCATGTGGTCCAGCTCGAACACCGCGGCCGGGCCTTCCTGACACATGTATTCGATAGCGTCCTGGTCACCGATGTAGTCGGAACCCTTGACGGTATCGTACATGTGCCAGCGCCAGTCATCGTTCGGGTCGGCGGAGGCGATGGCGCATGTGATGCCACCCTGGGCCGATACGGTGTGCGAGCGCGTCGGGAACACCTTGGTGATCACGGCAGTCTTGTGACCGCCCTGAGCCAGCTGCAGCGCAGCGCGCATGCCCGCACCGCCGCCACCAATAATGATGGCGTCGAATGAAATAGTTGGAATGTTAGCCATGAATCAGATACCCCAAAGAATCTGCACACCCCAGACGAAGTAAGCGAACATCGCAACGCCGCATACTGCCTGGAAGAGGAAACGTACTGCAGTCGCGGACTTGCCCAGCGCCATCGGCGTCAGGTAGTCAGTCGCGATGGTCCACATGCCAACCCAGGCGTGAGCGCCCAGGGCTACAAGGGCCAGCAGACTGAAGATTCGCATCGCATTGTGGGAAAACAGGCCGTGCCATTGCTCATAGCCGATGCCCGGGTTTGCGACGAGGTATCCGATCAGGAAAATGAAATAAGCCGCGAGAACGACCGCAGACACACGCTGTGCCATCCAGTCATAGAGGCCCGAACGCGACAGATTCGTTACGCTGGTTACCATATCCAAACTCCTGCCAGAACGATCAGCACCACGGAAATGGCGACGATGATTTTCGAGCCCAGGCGGCCGCCTTCCAGCGTCTCACCGATGCCCATGTCCATGATCAAGTGGCGCACACCGGCTACCAGGTGATACAGAAGAGAGGACAGGAGGCCCCATGCTACGAACTTGGCCAGCGGGCTGGTCAAGCATGCCTTCACCTCGGCGTATCCTTCCTCGGAACCCAGGGATTTGCTCAATGCATAAAGCATGATGCCCAAGCCCAGGAACAGGATGATGCCGGAAACACGGTGCAGGAACGACGTAACGCCGGTGATGGGGAGTTTGATGGTCCTTAGGTCTAGGTTTACAGGTCGTTGGCTATTCACGGCTTTTTTTCACACTGAAGAGCCCCTAACAATCAGGGCAAAGTTGTTGGGGAGTGCGACTGGTCAGGTAAGCACCACCCAGGGAGTGCGACCCCCAATGAAAGCAAGCCCAAAAGCCCTTGGCGGTCGGTGGCCGAGTATAGACAGTTAGGTTACTAATGACAACGCGCACACCTCACCCTAATAGCTGATTGCGCTGGCGGGATAAAAGGCGTAAATGGCAGTCAATTTCGACGAAAAAGTACGGTTAAAGCCTTCTGGCGCAAGACTTTAGGCAAATTGACATCTGGATTTATATCAATATAGTGGTGCGGGCCCTGCGTGGGGGGTCTGTCTGATGATTTGAAGCATAAATAGGAGGCCACATGGCTGACAAAAAAGCGCAGTTGATCATCGAGGGCGCAGCCCCCGTCGAGCTGCCCATTTTAACCGGCACCGTTGGTCCCGATGTTATCGACGTACGGGGCCTGACGGCCACGGGCCGTTTTACTTTCGACCCAGGCTTCATGTCGACCGCTTCCTGCGAGTCGAAGATCACCTATATCGATGGTGACAATGGCATTCTGCTTCATCGCGGCTACCCGATCGAGCAACTGGCTGAAAAGTCGGACTACCTGGAAACCTGCTACCTGCTGCTAAATGGCGAATTGCCAACAGCCGAGCAGAAAGCCCAGTTCGTCAGCACCGTGAAGAACCACACCATGGTTCACGAGCAGTTGAAGACCTTCTTCAACGGCTTCCGTCGCGACGCCCACCCGATGGCCGTCATGTGCGGTGTAGTAGGCGCCCTGTCGGCCTTCTATCACGACTCCCTGGACATCAATAACCCGCAGCATCGCGAAATTTCCGCGATCCGCCTGGTTGCCAAGATGCCTACCCTGGCCGCAATGGTTTACAAGTACTCCATGGGCCAACCCATGATGTACCCGCGCAACGACCTGACGTACGCGGAAAACTTCCTGCACATGATGTTCAACACCCCGTGCGAGATCAAACCGATCAGCCCAGTGCTCGCCAAGGCCATGGACCGGATCTTCATCCTCCACGCCGACCACGAGCAGAACGCTTCCACCTCTACCGTGCGCCTGGCGGGCTCTTCGGGTGCCAACCCGTTCGCCTGTATTGCCGCCGGTATCGCCGCACTGTGGGGCCCTGCCCACGGCGGTGCGAACGAAGCCGTATTGACCATGCTCGATGAAATCGGCGATGTGTCCAACATCGACACCTTCATCGCCAAGGCCAAGGACAAGAACGATCCGTTCAAGTTGATGGGCTTCGGTCACCGGGTCTACAAAAACCGCGACCCGCGCGCTACCGTCATGAAGCAGACCTGCGACGAAGTGTTGAAGGAACTGGGCATCAAGAACGATCCGCAACTCGAACTGGCCATGCGCCTGGAAGAGATCGCCCTGACCGACCCGTACTTCATCGAACGCTCGCTGTACCCGAACGTCGACTTCTACTCGGGGATCATCCTCAAGGCGATCGGCATTCCAACCAGCATGTTCACCGTGATCTTCGCCCTGGCGCGGACCGTGGGCTGGATCTCCCACTGGAAAGAAATGCTCTCCAGCCCGTACAAGATTGGCCGCCCGCGCCAGCTGTACACCGGCTACGAGTCGCGTGACATCACCAAGCTGGAAGACCGCAAGTAAGCATTCAACTGCTTAGCTGCATTGAGAACGGCCTCCCTTAGTGGAGGCCGTTTTTGTTGGTGTGGCCTGATCTACCGTCATCGCAGGCAAGCCAGCTCCCACATTGGACCGCATTCCAACAAAAGGACACGGCCCAGCGTGGGAGCCGGGCTCGCCCGCGATGAGGCCAGCCCAGGCGACACAAAAAAGCCAAGCAAAAAAATACCCCGGCCTTGCGACCGGGGTATCTCTTATGCAGCTGACGACTTAGTGATTAACTGCCCCACTCGCCCCCAGGCCAGTCTGCGAACGCACGAACTGCGGGAAGTACAGCGCACGCTCTTTCTCTGCCGCCGCCGACTTGTCGGTGATGGAGAAGAACCAGATGCCGACGAACGCAATGATCATCGAGAACAGCGCCGGGTACTCGTACGGGAAGATCGCCTTTTCATGGTGCAGGATCGACACCCAGATGGTCGGACCGAGGATCATCAGGCCTACGGCGCTGATCAAGCCCAGCCAACCGCCAATCATGGCACCACGGGTGGTGAGGTTTTTCCAGTACATGGAAAGCAGCAGCACCGGGAAGTTACAGCTGGCAGCGATAGAGAACGCCAGGCCGACCATGAACGCGATGTTCTGGCTTTCGAACAGGATACCCAGGCCGATGGCCAATACACCCAAGGCTACGGTGGTGATCTTCGACACGCGAATCTCATCTTTCTCGTTGGCCTTGCCTTTCTTGATCACGCTGGCATACAGGTCATGGGACACCGCCGAAGCACCCGCCAGGGTCAAGCCGGCAACCACCGCCAGGATGGTGGCAAACGCCACGGCCGAGATGAAGCCCAGGAAGATACTGCCACCCACCGCGCTGGCCAGATGCACCGCCGCCATGTTGTTACCACCAAGCAAGGCGCCCGCTGCATCCTTGAACGCCGGGTTGGTGCTGACCAGCAGGATCGCACCGAAACCGATGATGAAGGTCAGGATATAGAAGTAGCCGATGAAGCCGGTTGCGTACAGTACGCTCTTACGCGCTTCCTTGGCGTCGCTCACCGTGAAGAAGCGCATCAGGATGTGCGGCAGGCCAGCGGTACCGAACATCAGTGCCAGGCCCAGGGAGAATGCCGAGATCGGGTCTTTCACCAGGCCGCCGGGGCTCATGATCGCTTCACCTTTGGGGTGAACCTTGATCGCCTCGGAGAACAGCATATTGAAGTCGAAGTTGACGTGCTTCATCACCATCAGCGCCATGAACGAGGCACCGGACAGCAACAGTACCGCCTTGATGATCTGCACCCAGGTGGTCGCCAACATGCCGCCGAACAGCACGTACAGGCACATCAGGATACCCACCAGGATCACCGCCACATGGTAATCAAGGCCAAACAGCAGCTGGATCAGCTTGCCCGCGCCAACCATCTGCGCGATCAGGTAGAACGCCACCACCACCAGCGAGCCACACGCCGACAGGCTGCGGATCTGGGTTTGCCCCAGGCGATAGGACGCCACGTCGGCAAAGGTGTATTTGCCCAGGTTACGCAAGCGCTCGGCGATCAGGAACAGAATGATCGGCCAGCCCACAAGGAAGCCGATCGAGTAGATCAAGCCGTCGTAACCGGAGGTGAACACCAACGCGGAAATCCCCAGGAAGGACGCCGCCGACATGTAGTCACCGGCAATCGCCAGACCGTTCTGGAAACCGGTGATCTTGCCGCCCGCCGCATAGTAGTCCGCCGCCGACTTGTTGCGCTTGGACGCCCAATAAGTGATGCACAGGGTGGCGCCGACAAACGCGACGAACATCACAATGGCCGAGATGTTCAGCGGTTGCTTGTGCACTTCACCGGTCAATGCGTCCGCCGCCCAAACGGCCGGAGCCAACAGCGAAGCACCGAATAGAGCCAATAGACGCCGGATCATTGCGCAGCCTCCTTGAGAATCGCATTGTTCAGGTCGTCAAATTCGCCGTTGGCCCGACGCACGTAGATGCCTGTGAGAATGAAGGCCGACACAATCAGCCCGACGCCCAGGGGAATGCCCCAGGTAATCGAGGAACCAGGGCTGATCTTGGCCCCCAGCACTTGTGGCCCGTAGGCAATCAACAGGATGAAAGCGGAGTAAAGCCCTAGCATGATCGCCGAGAGAATCCAGGCGAACCTTTCCCTTTTCCTGACCAGCTCCTTGAAACGCGGGCTGTTTTGAATCGAGAGGTAAATGCTGTCGTTCATTGTTTTTATCCTCGCAGCACAGCTTTTTATTATTTTGGAACGTATCCACTGTATGCGGCTGCGCAATGGGTTCCAGACGACCTTAGTAGTAGATCGAGCTTAGCGAGGATTTGTAAAAAGTGTAGGAGCGAGCTTGCTCGCGAAAAACGTCAACGATAACGCGTTCATTCTGGATGATCGCGGTGCCTGTGCGTTCTTCGCGAGCAAGCTCGCTCCTACAATTGGGGCGGGGTTATTTAGCAGTCCATTCGGCGACGCGCTCGGGGTGCTTGGCTACCCAGTCCTTGGCCGCGGCGTCCGGCTTGGCGCCTTCTTGAATCGCCAGCATGACTTCACCGATTTCATCCTTGGAGGCCCACTGGAATTTCTTCAGGAAGGCTGCGACTTCCGGCGCTTTCTTCTCCAGGCCCTTGCTGCCGATGCTGTTGACGGTTTCAGCAGCACCATAAATCCCTTTTGGGTCGTCCAGGAAACGCAGTTTCCACTTGGCGAACATCCAGTGCGGCACCCAACCGGTGACCGCAATCGACTCCTGCTTGTCTTCGGCGCGGGTCAGTTCGGCAATCATCGCCGCACCCGAGCTGGCTTGCAGTTTGTAGTCCAGGCCATATTGCTTGATAGCTTCGTCGGTCTTGAGCATTACGCCTGAACCGGCGTCGATGCCGACGATCTTGTTCTTGAAGGTGGTATCGGTCTTGAGGTCTTCAATGGACTTGGCCTTGACGTATTCAGGCACGATCAGGCCGATCTTGGCGTCTTTGAAGTTGGGGCCGTAGTCGACCACCTTGTCCTTGTTCTTGGTCCAGTATTCACCGTGGGTTACAGGTAGCCAGGCGGAAAGCATGGCATCGAGCTTGCCGGTGGCGACGCCCTGCCACATGATCCCGGTGGCAACCGCTTGCAGTTTTACGTCGTAGCCGAGCTTTTGCTTGATCACCTCTGCCGCCACATGAGTAGTGGCCACGCTGTCGGACCAGCCGTCCACGTAGCCGATGCTCAGGGTCTTGCTGTCGGCACTGGCCAGTGTGGAGCCCATCGCAACTACCAGAGTGGCAGCTGCGCCCAAGAGTCGTCGCATCTTCATAGTACTTCCCCGAAAGTGCTGCGCCCGACGGATGCCGAGCGACGTCAAACTGTTGTTATAGGGTGCACCGCGCCCCCTTCACGCGCATCGATCCGGTTGCTGAGGCATCAGTGGAGTACTGACAGTTTTATCTTCAACCTGCGTAGGCATTTGCCCTGCTCTGTCAGCGACCTTGGTTGAGCAGGAAACGACATCACATCGCCAGCAGGATGCTTTGTAGGCGTTATCGCCAGAATCCCGCCCGAAGTTTGCATGTCAAAATTATGCAGCCCCACAGGGCTGCGGCAAATCCGGGTAAGATGCGCGCCTTTGCTCCCCCAGATAAGCCGACCATGCCCGCGACTGCCCGCTTCCCTGCCCTGCCCTATTTCTTCGCCTTGATCCTCGGCGTGCTTGCCCTTGTCGGCTATTGGTACGGCCTCGGCCGGCCCGTGGTGTTGCCAGACGTCGCCAGCGCCAGCCATAAGCTGCAATGTGCGTCCTACACACCGTTCGACAAAGACCAATCCCCATTCGATCAACCGTTCGCGTTGCGCCCCGAGCGCATGGACGCCGACCTCGCGCTACTGGCTACGCGCTTTGAATGCATTCGCACCTACTCCATGACCGGCCTGGAGGCCCTGCCGGACATGGCGCGCAAGCATGGGTTGAAAGTGATGGCCGGGGCCTGGGTCAGCAGCGACCCCGTGGCGACCGAAAAAGAGATCAACGAGTTGATCGCGGCGGCCAACGCCAGCCCGGACGTGGTGACCTCGGTGATCGTCGGCAACGAAGCCCTGCTGCGCAAGGAAGTCACCGCCAAGCAACTGGTGGCGCTGATCCATCAGGTTAAAAGCCAGATCAAGCAGCCCGTCACCTATGCCGATGTCTGGGAGTTCTGGTTGCAACACCCGGAAATCGAGCCTGCGGTGGACTTCCTGACCATTCACCTGTTGCCGTATTGGGAAGATGAGCCGTCCGGCATCGACCAGGCGCTCAAGCACGTGGGCGATGTGCGCCAGACCTTCGGCCATAAATTCGCGCCCAAGGACATCGTGATCGGCGAAACCGGCTGGCCCAGCGAAGGCCGGCAGCGCGAAACCGCCGTGCCCAGCCGGGTCAATGAGGCCAGGTTCATGCGCGGCTTCGTGGCCATGGCCGAAGCCAATGGCTGGCGCTACAACCTGATCGAAGCCTTTGACCAGCCATGGAAACGTGCAAGTGAAGGGGCTGTGGGTGGTTACTGGGGGCTGTTCGATGCAGACCGTCAGGACAAAGGTATCCTCGCCGGCGCGGTGACCAATGTGCCGTACTGGCGGCTGTGGCTGGGCGTCGGCGGGCTCATCCTGCTGGGCACCCTGGTGCTCGGCGGCCGCGTTCGCAGCACTCGCTCTGCGTTAATACTGCCGTTGCTAGGGGCCGTCGCAGCGTGCTCCATCGGCAGTTGGGCCGAACTGACCCGCGTCACTGCGCGTTTCAACGATGAATGGCTATGGGCAGGCTTGCTGGTGGTCTTGAACCTGCTGGTGCTGGCTCATGCCGCCCTGGCCCTCAGCGCCCGGCAAGGCTGGCGTGAGCGCGGGTTCAACTGGCTGGAGCAGCGCGCCGGCTGGTTGATGGCAATCGCCGGGTTTGCCGGTGCGGTGATGATGCTGGCGCTGGTGTTTGACCCGCGCTATCGCAGCTTTCCAAGCGCGGCGCTGGTGTTGCCGGCCCTGGTGTACCTGATACGCCCGGTGACCGGGCCACGTCGGGAGATTGCGTTGCTGGCCTTTATCATCGGTGCCGGCGTTGCGCCGCAGTTGTACCGTGAAGGGCTGTTGAATCAGCAGGCCTGGGGTTGGGCAGTGGTCAGCGTGCTGATGGTTGCGGCTTTGTGGCGTTGCTTGCGAGTGCGCAAGGCGTAACACCGCTATCGCAGGCAAGCCAGCTCCCACAGATGATTGTGTTCACACATTTCTATCTGTGAGCACGGTCAAATGTGGGAGCTGGCTTGCCTGCGATGAGGCCACATCAGGCGCCGCGCGGTTTCCTGACCAACCGCAACCCCGCAATCACCACCGCGAACACCGCAAACGTCGTGTTGTACAGCGCCAGCGCCGGCAACCCGAACACCAACCCCACCACCGCCAACGCCCACCCCGCACGCCCCGGTACAAAAAAGCCCAGCACCGAAGTGATCAACGCCGCCCACCCCAGCAGCTTGAAATGAATCATCAAACCCAGGTTCGAACGCACCTGGCATTCCCAGCGGCTGGCCTCATCAGCGCAGATGCCAACCCATTGCCCATCCTCCATGAAGCCATAGCGTGCGGCATAACTGGCGGCCAGCCATAACGGCAGGGCAATAAGCAGCAGGATCAACGGCAAACGACGGGACATGGGGCACTCCGATAGGCAAAAACGGCGCCCAGCTTAATCCCACGGCGGCCGTTAGCAAGGTGTTCGCACAGATATCTGTTCAACAAAGCATGGCAAAGTGTATCGTCTCGCTACTATTACCCCGATTCCGACGTTTTTTCCGACTTTTCGTGCCGAGTGCTGGCACTTCGGTGACAAGGCGGTGGTCATAGCCTGCGAACTTCATTCAGCCCGTTCCTCTTAGGGATTAAGTCATGCTCCGTTCCTTGCGCTGTGCTGCCTTGCTGGGCAGCCTATTTTTGAGTGCGTCAGCACTGGCCGTCGATATCGACCAAGCCAGCTATGGCTACCCTTTGACCAACCCGTTCGAAGCGACCATCGCCACCACACCTCCCGATCTGCGGCCAACCCTGCCGACCGATGACGAGATCACCCAGTCCGACTACACCCTGACGATGCGCCCCGAGCGCGAGTTCAGCCTGCCGGACAATTTCTGGGCGGTGAAGAAACTCACCTACCGCATTGCCAAGCAGGACCGCGCCGCGCCTTTGATCTTCCTGATCGCCGGCACCGGTGCACGCTTTGACAGCAGCATCAACGAATACCTGAAAAAGCTGTATTACCAGGCCGGCTACCATGTGGTGCAGCTCTCCTCGCCAACCAGCTTCGACTTCATCAGCGCCGCTTCGCGCTTCGCCACCCCGGGCATCACCCAGGAAGACGCCGAAGACATGTACCGCGTGATGCAAGCCGTACGCGCGCAGAACGCCTCGTTGCCCGTGACCGATTTCTACCTCACCGGCTACAGCCTGGGCGCCCTGGATGCGGCGTTTGTCAGCAAGCTGGATGAGACCCGCCGCAGCTTCAACTTCAAGAAAGTGCTGCTGCTCAACCCGCCGGTCAACCTCTACACCTCGATCACCAACCTCGACAAGCTGGTACAGACCGAGGTCAAGGGCATCAACAACAGCACCACCTTCTATGAGTTGGTGCTGAGCAAACTGACGCGTTACTTCCAGCAAAAAGGCTACATCGACCTCAACGATGCCCTGCTTTATGACTTCCAGCAGTCCAAGCAGCACCTGACCAACGAACAGATGGCCATGCTGATCGGCACCTCGTTCCGCTTCTCGGCCGCCGACATTGCCTTCACTTCGGACTTGATCAACCGACGTGGCCTGATTATTCCGCCCAAGTACCCGATTACCGAAGGCACCAGCCTCACGCCGTTCCTCAAGCGTGCCCTGCAGTGTGACTTCGACTGCTACCTCACCGAACAAGTGATCCCGATGTGGCGCGCGCGTTCCGATGGCGGCAGCCTGCTGCAACTGATCGACCAGGTCAGCCTCTACGCCCTCAAGGACTACCTGCGCGACAGCCCGAAAATCGCCGTGATGCATAACGCCGACGACGTGATCCTCGGCCCTGGCGACCTGGGTTTCCTGCGTAAAACCTTCGGCGATCGCTTGACCGTCTACCCGCTGGGCGGCCACTGCGGCAACCTCAATTACCGCGTCAACGCCGACGCCATGCTGGAGTTCTTCCGTGGCTAAATATCTTCTGCTGCTCGCCGCACTGATGTGCGCAGGCGTGGCCAATGCCGACAACAGCAAGGCCCAAGAACCCGTCAAGGTCGATGCCGACGGCTTCAAGGAGCCGCTGACCAAGCTCAAGTTCAACCCAGGCTTGGACCAGCGCGAATTCGAGCGTTCCACGCTCACCGCGCTCAACGTCTACGACCCACTGGAGTCGTGGAACCGCCGCGTATACCACTTCAACTATCGCTTCGACCAGTGGGTGTTCCTGCCGGTGGTGAACGGTTACCGCTATGTTACGCCGAGCTTTCTGCGCACCGGCGTGAGCAACTTCTTCAACAACCTGGGCGATGTGCCCAACCTGATGAACAGCTTGTTGCAGCTCAAGGGCCACCGCTCGCTGGAAACCACCGGGCGCCTGCTGGTCAACACCACCATTGGCATCGCGGGCCTGTGGGACCCGGCCACCGCCATGGGCCTGCCGCGCCAGAGCGAAGACTTCGGCCAGACCCTGGGCTTCTACGGTGTACCGGGTGGCGCCTATGTGATGCTGCCTATCTTCGGCCCATCGAACCTGCGTGACACCGGCGGCCTGCTGGTGGACTACAGCGCCGAATCGCAGATCAACTTCCTCAACGTGTCTGAAGTCAGCTCCAACCATCCGGAAGTCTGGGCCCTGCGCGCCGTGGACAAGCGCTACCAGACCAGCTTCCGCTACGGCCAGATGAACTCGCCGTTCGAGTATGAGAAGGTGCGGTATATCTACACCGAATCGCGCAAGTTGCAGATTGCCGAGTAAACAGCAGCGATAAAAAAAGGCCATTCGATTGAATGGCCTTTTTTATGCCTGCGGTTTCACCCTCGCAGTGCTTTCCAACCTTTACCTGCCACGCTGACCACTGCCAGGACGACAGCGCCGGCAATGATCCCCGCCACCGCATTGAGCAGCGTTGGCATCAGCCACGCCAACGCGCCGGTGCTCTGGCTCACGGTTTCGATCCAGTGATGCACCACGGGCACGCCATGGGTGAGGATACCGCCACCAACCATGAACATCGCCGCCGTGCCAATCACTGACAGGCTCTTCATCATGTAGGGGGCCGCGCTCAGGATCGCGCCACCAATACTGCGCGCCACCTGGCCCGGCTTCTGCGTCAGCCACAGCCCCAGGTCGTCGAGCTTGACGATACCGGCCACCAATCCATATACGCCGATGGTCATGACAATGGCGATACCCGACAGCACGATCACCTGCTGCGTGAGCTGCGCGTCGGCGACGATGCCGAGGGTGATGGCAATGATTTCGGCGGACAGAATGAAGTCGGTACGGATCGCGCCCTTGATCTTGTCTTTCTCGAACGCCACCAGATCGGTTGCCGGGTCGGCCACCGCTTCAGCCAACTGTGCGTGTTCGGCTTGATCTTCAGCCTTGCTGTGCAGGAATTTGTGCGCGAGCTTTTCGAAGCCCTCGAAACACAGATAGGCACCGCCAAGCATCAACAGTGGTATCACCGCCCAGGGTGCAAAGGCGCTGATCAACAGGGCCGTCGGCACCAGGATCAGCTTGTTGATAAACGAGCCCTTGGCCACCGCCCACACCACCGGGATTTCTCGCTCGGCGCGCACGCCGGAGACCTGCTGGGCGTTCAGTGCAAGGTCATCGCCCAGCACGCCCGATGTCTTCTTGGCGGCCATTTTTGTCATCAGCGCGACGTCATCGAGTACCGCCGCGATATCGTCAATCAACACCAACAAGCTGCTTCCTGCCATGAACCGGACTTCCGTTAGAGAGAGATGGCGCGAGCATAGCGCGGCGCAAGGCCTTGCGGGCAGATTGTTGAGGCTTGCGGATGGCCGGTGCTACCATGCGCAACCGCCTGTCATGGCAAGGAAACGTCTGGTTTATGAGCAGCATTCGCGAGCGCAACAAAGAAAAAATCCTGCGGGCGGCGAGCGAGGAGTTTGCCGACAAGGGCTTCGCCGCGACCAAAACCAGCGACATCGCCGCCAAGGCCGGGCTGCCCAAGCCCAACGTCTATTACTACTTCAAGTCCAAGGACAACCTTTACCGCGAGGTGCTCGAAAGCATTATCGAGCCGATCCTGGCCGCCTCCACGCCGTTCAACCCCGAAGGCGAGCCCAAGGAAGTATTGAGCAACTACATCCGCTCCAAAATCCGCATCTCCCGCGACCTGCCGTTCGCCTCCAAGGTGTTCGCCAGCGAAATCATGCACGGCGCCCCACACCTGAGCGCCGACCAGGTTGAGCAGCTCAACGCTCAGGCCAAGCACAATATCGACTGCATTCAGAGCTGGGTTGACCGTGGCCTGATCGCCGCGATCGACCCCAACCACCTGATGTTCAGCATCTGGGCAGCCACCCAGACCTATGCCGATTTCGACTGGCAGATCTCGGCGGTAACCGGCAAGGCCAAGCTGGATGAGGCCGATTATGAGGCGGCGGCGCAGACGATTATTCGGTTGGTGCTCAAGGGATGTGAGCCGGATTGATAGACCGCGGCGAGGCTATCGCAGGCAAGCCAGCTTCCACACGGATTTGCGCCGGACACAAAATGTAAAATGGTCACAATCCCCTGTGGGAGCGGGCTTGCCCGCGATAGCGCCCATCCAGACACATCCTGCTAAAAGCCCGCCGATCAGCCTTCGCCCCTCAGTCTAGCCTCTCAGAACACCATCTGAAGAGAGGCCACGGAATGCCTGATTTACCTGCTTCAAAACGCCTGCGCATCGGCCGCTATAACGAGTCCAACCGCATTTACCTGCTCACCACCAACACCCTTGAACGCGAGCCCATCTTCAGCGACTTCAGACTCGGCCGCCTGGTCGTACAACAATTCAGGATCGCCCAATATAAAGGGCTCGCAACATCATTGGCCTGGGTGGTAATGCCTGACCATTTCCATTGGCTTGTTTCTCTGGAGAAAGGTTCACTTGCCGACTTGATGCGACAAGTTAAATCCAAGAGCACCCGAGTGGTGAATGCGGTGGCTGGCCGCCAAGGTCGCCTCTGGCAACCGGGCTTTCATGACCATGCCGTGCGTCGAGAGGACAGCCTTGAGGGGATTGCACGTTACATCGTAGCCAATCCACTCAGGGCCGGGCTGGTAAAGAAGTTTGGTGACTATCCGCTGTGGGATGCCATTTGGGTTTGACTGGAGACCGAGTCGACTGCATCGCAGGCAAGCCAGCTCCCACACTGATTGCACTCACACAGTTGAATTTGTGAACACCGCCAATGTGGGAGCTGGCTTGCCTGCGATAGCTTACTCACAGTCAGAACGATTCAAGCCGACACCCCCGCATCCGCCATCAACCCCACTCCTTCTATCGCCGTGATCGCACACTGCTCGTCAATATCGGACGTGTCCCCGCTGATCCCGATCGCGCCCAGCACCATGCCGCTATGATCCCGAATCAACACCCCACCCGGCGCAGGCACGACGCTGCCCTGCCCCAGGCTGTTCAACGCCGCGATAAACGCCGGGCGCTGTTGGGCGTCCAGCGCCAGCAAACGTGAACCCTTGCCCAGGGCAATGGCGCCCCAGGCCTTGCCGATGGCGATTTGCGGCCGTAGCAGGCTGGCGCCGTCTTCGCGTTGCAGGGTGACCAGGTGGCCGCCGCTGTCGAGCACGGCGATGGTCAGTGGCGCAGCCGAAATGGTGCGGCCTGCAGTAAGGGCCTGGGTGGCCAGTTGGGTGGCGAGTTTCAAGGTTAAAGCGCTCATAGGTGCCGTCCTTATCTTGTTATGGGTAATGCGGTGAGGTCTGTTTGATCAGATGCTCGATCACACAAATAGAACACAATGATGTTTATTTTTGTATACAATATTTTCCAACAAAGGCTCCACACGTCGAAAAAAGCGCTTCCGACGAACGCAAAGGTCAGTTTACGAAAGGCATTGACCAACGCCGCTCGCCGTGAATACACTTTGGACAGAAACCACTTGTATACAATTACAAAACGCAAGAGGCACCAAAACCATGAGCAAAATGAGAGCAATCGAAGCCGCCGTCCTAGTGATGCGCCGTGAAGGTGTGGATACCGCCTTCGGTATCCCAGGCGCCGCGATCAACCCGCTGTATTCGGCCTTGCAGAAGGTGGGTGGCATCGATCACGTCCTTGCTCGCCACGTTGAAGGCGCCTCGCACATGGCCGAGGGCTACACCCGTACCAAGGCCGGCAACATCGGCGTGTGCATCGGCACGTCGGGCCCGGCGGGTACCGACATGGTCACCGGCCTGTACAGCGCCTCGGCCGACTCGATCCCGATCCTGTGCATTACCGGCCAAGCCCCCCGCGCCCGGATGCACAAGGAAGACTTCCAGGCCGTGGACATCACCAGCATCGTCAAGCCGGTAACCAAGTGGGCAACCACGGTGCTGGAACCCGGCCAAGTGCCTTACGCGTTCCAGAAGGCCTTCTATGAAATGCGCTCCGGCCGCCCCGGCCCGGTGCTGATCGACCTGCCGTTCGACGTACAGATGGCCGAGATCGAGTTCGACATCGACGCCTACCAGCCGCTGCCTCTGGCCAAGCCGCTGGCGACCCGTGTGCAAGTGGAAAAAGCCCTGGCTCTGCTCGACGCAGCCGAACGCCCATTGCTGGTGAGCGGTGGCGGCGTGATCAACGCCGACGCCAGCGAGTTGCTGGTGGAGTTCGCTGAGCTGACCGGCATCCCGGTGATCCCGACCCTGATGGGCTGGGGCACTATCCCGGACGACCACCCGCTGATGGTGGGCATGGTCGGCCTGCAAACCTCGCACCGCTACGGCAACGCGACGATGCTCAAGTCAGACGTGGTGCTGGGCATCGGCAACCGCTGGGCCAACCGTCACACCGGTTCGGTAGAGGTGTACACCGAAGGCCGTAAATTCATTCATGTCGACATCGAGCCGACCCAGATTGGCCGCGTGTTCACGCCGGACCTGGGCATCGTTTCCGACGCCGGCTCCGCGCTGACGATGTTCATTGAAGTGGCCCGCGAGTGGAAAGCCGCCGGCAAGCTCAAGGACCGCAGCGCCTGGTTGCATGACTGCCAACAACGCAAGGCCACTCTGCATCGCAAGACTCACTTCGACAACGTGCCGGTCAAGCCGCAACGCGTTTACGAAGAGATGAACCAGGTGTTCGGCAAAGACACCTGCTACGTCAGCACCATCGGCCTGTCGCAGATTGCCGGCGCGCAATTCTTGCATGTGTACAAGCCACGCCACTGGATCAACTGCGGCCAGGCTGGCCCACTGGGCTGGACCATTCCCGCGGCGCTGGGCGTGGTCAAGGCCGACCCGAGCCGCAAAGTGGTGGCCTTGTCGGGCGACTATGACTTCCAGTTCATGATCGAAGAACTGGCGGTGGGCGCACAGTTCAAGCTGCCGTACATCCATGTGGTAGTGAACAACTCATACCTGGGCCTGATCCGCCAGGCCCAGCGTGGGTTCGAGATGGACTACTGCGTGCAGCTGTCCTTCGACAACCTCAACGCCCCCGAACTCAACGGCTATGGCGTCGACCATGTGGCGGTTGCCGAGGGCTTGGGCTGCAAGGCCCTGCGTGTGTTCGAGCCAGGCCAGATCCAACCAGCCTTGCGCCGCGCCCAAGAGATGATCGAAGAATTCAAGGTGCCGGTGATCGTTGAGATTATTCTGGAACGGGTGACCAATATTTCCATGGGCACCGAGATCAACGCCGTCAATGAATTCGAAGACCTGGCCCTGGTCGGCAACGACGCGCCGACTGCCATTTCCCTGCTCGATTAAGGAGAACCCTATGCCGCGCTTTGCTGCCAACCTGTCCATGCTGTTTACCGAACAGGATTTCCTTGCCCGCTTCAAAGCGGCTGCCGATGCCGGCTTCCAGGGCGTGGAGTACCTCTTCCCGTATGAGTTCAGCTCTGCCGACATCAAGGCGCAGTTGGACGCCAACGGCCTGACCCAGGTGTTGTTCAACCTGCCTGCAGGTGACTGGGCCAAGGGCGAGCGCGGCCTGGCTTGCCACCCGGACCGGGTCGAGGAGTTCCGTGCCGGGGTCAAACTGGCAATCGCCTATGCCCAGGTCTTGGGCAACACCCAGGTCAATTGCCTGGCGGGAATCCGGCCACAAGGCGTCGATGACGAGACCGTGGAAAAGACCTTTGTCGCCAACCTCAAGTACGCCGCCGAGAAGCTGCAAGCGGCGGGTATCAAGCTGGTGATGGAGATGATCAACACCCGCGACATTCCCGGCTTCTACCTCAACAACACGGCGCAGGCCCTGTCGATTCGCGAGCAAGTGGGCAGCGCCAATCTGTTCCTGCAATACGACATCTACCACATGCAAATCATGGAAGGCGACCTGGCGCGGACCATGGCGGCGCACCTCGGCGAGATCAATCACATTCAGCTGGCGGACAACCCTGGGCGCAACGAACCAGGTACCGGCGAGATCAACTACCGCTTCCTGTTCGAGCATCTGGACCGCATTGGTTACGCGGGTTGGGTCGGCTGTGAGTACAAGCCGTTGACCACTACCGAGGCGGGTTTGGGTTGGCTCAAAACCCACAACGCCATCTGACACAACACAAAACAAAACAATGTGGGAGCTGGCTTGCCTGCGATGCAGACACCTCGCTGTATCAGGCATACGGGGGTGATGCCATCGCAGGCAAGCCAGCGCACACACTAAAAGAGGTTTTTGATCATGGCTAAAATCGGATTTATCGGCACCGGCATCATGGGCCAACCCATGGCCGCCAACCTGCAGAAAGCAGGCCATCAACTGTTTCTCTCCGAACATCACGGCAAGGCTCCGGCTGAACTGATCAGCGCCGGCGCCGTGGCGCTGGCCAACCCGCAACAAGTGGCCCAGGAAGCCGAGTTCATCATCGTCATGGTGCCCGACACCCCACAAGTCGATGACGTGCTGTTTCGCGCCGACGGCGTGGCTGCGGGCCTGTCGCCGAACAAGGTGGTGATCGACATGAGTTCGATCTCCCCTACTGCCACCAAAGCATTCGCCGCCAAGGTCAACCAGGCCGGCGCGCAGTACCTGGACGCCCCGGTGTCCGGTGGTGAAGTCGGTGCCAAGGCCGGCACCTTGAGCATTATGGTCGGTGGCGAACCGCAGACGTTCGAACGCGCGCTGCCGCTGTTCCAGAGCATGGGCAAAAACATCACCCTGGTAGGCGGCAATGGCGATGGCCAGACCGCCAAGGTGGCCAACCAGATCATCGTTGCCCTGAACATCCAGGCGGTGGCCGAAGCGTTGTTGTTCGCCTCCAAAAACGGCGCCGACCCGGCCAAAGTGCGTGAAGCGCTGATGGGTGGCTTTGCATCGTCCAAGATCCTGGAAGTGCACGGCGAGCGCATGATCAAGGGCACCTTCGATCCGGGCTTCCGTATCAACCTGCACCAGAAGGACCTGAACCTGGCCCTCGCCGGCGCCAAGGAACTGGGGATCAACCTGCCGAACACCGCCGGCACCCAGCAAGTGTTCAGCACCTGCACGGCAATTGGCGGCGGCAACTGGGACCACTCGGCACTGATCAAGGGCCTGGAGCATATGGCGAATTTCTCGATTCGCGATAAATAACCCACACCGCTGATCGTTCCCACGCTCCGCGTGGCAATGCCTCTTGTGACGCTCCGCGTCACGCTTTGGGCGCAGAGCGTCCCGGACTGCATTCCCACGCAGAGCGTGGGAACGATCGCTGCACCTCTAATAACAAGAATCCCCCGGGAGCCCGCTTATGTCGGTCGATCCGCAACACCTGCTTCGCGAGCTGTTTGCCACAGCCATCGATGCCGCCCACCCCCGGCAAGTCCTTGAACCCTACCTGCCTGCCGACCGCAGTGGCCGTGTGATCGTGATCGGCGCCGGTAAAGCCGCGGCCGCCATGGCATTGGTCGTGGAAGATTGTTGGCAGGGCGAAGTCTCGGGCCTGGTGGTCACGCGCTATGGCCATGGCGCGCCATGCAAAAAAATCGAAGTGGTCGAAGCCGCCCACCCGGTTCCGGATGCGGCCGGCCTGGCCGTAGCCCAGCGCGTGCTGGAACTGATCAGCCATCTGGGTGAAGACGACCGTGTGATTTTCCTGCTCTCCGGCGGTGGCTCGGCACTACTCGCCCTGCCCGCCGAGGGCATCACCCTGGCGGACAAACAAGCCATCAACAAAGCCCTGCTTAAATCCGGCGCCACCATTGGCGAGATGAATTGCGTGCGCAAGCACCTCTCGGCCATCAAGGGCGGGCGCTTGGCCAAGGCTGCGTGGCCGGCCACGGTGTACACCTACGCGATCTCCGATGTACCGGGCGACCAGGCCACGGTGATTGCCTCGGGCCCGACCGTCGGTGACCCTAGCACCTCGCAACAGGCCCTGGCGATCCTCAAGCGTTACCACATCGACACCCCCGCTTCGGTGCGCAGTTGGTTGCAGAACCCGGCCTCGGAAACCGTCAAGCCTGGCGATCCGGTGCTTGCCCGCAGCCACTTCCAATTGATCGCCCGCCCGCAGCAATCCCTGGAAGCGGTGGCGGTCAAAGTGCGCCAGGCCGGTTTCAGCCCGCTGATCCTCGGTGATCTGGAAGGCGAAGCCCGCGATGTGGCCAAGGTACACGCCGGCATCGCCCGGCAGATCGTGCAGCACGGCCAGCCACTGGCGGCACCGTGCGTGATCCTTTCGGGGGGCGAAACCACCGTCACCGTACGCGGCAACGGCCGTGGCGGGCGCAATGCGGAATTCCTGCTCAGCCTCACCGACAGCCTCAAGGGCCTGCCCGGCGTGTACGCCCTGGCCGGCGATACCGATGGCATCGACGGTTCAGAAGACAACGCCGGCGCGATCATGACCCCCTGCAGCTACCGCCGTGCCGAAGCCCTGGGCCTGTCGGCCAGTGATGAGCTGGACAACAACAATGGCTACGGCTATTTCGCCGCCCTGGGCGACTTGATCGTCACCGAGCCGACGCGCACCAACGTCAACGACTTCCGCGCCATCCTGATCCTTGAGACTGCCAACCATGACGCCTGACAAGAAGGTCAAAATCCTCGCCACCCTGGGCCCGGCCACCGACGGTATCGACGACATCCGCGAGCTGGTGGAGGCCGGGGTAAATATCTTCCGTCTCAACTTCAGCCACGGCGACCACGCCGACCATGCCCAGCGCTACCAGTGGATTCGCCAGGTCGAGCGCCAGCTCAACTACCCGCTCGGTATCCTCATGGACCTGCAAGGGCCGAAGCTGCGGGTGGGACGCTTTGCCGAAGGCAAGGTGCAACTGGTGCGCGGCCAGGCCCTGCGCCTGGACCTGGATGAAACCTTGGGGGACCAACGGCGGGTCAACCTGCCCCACCCGGAAATCATCGCGGCCCTAGAGCCGGGCATGGACCTGCTGCTCGACGACGGCAAGCTGCGCCTGCGCGTGATCACCAAGCATGCCGACGCCATCGACACCACCGTGCTCAATGGCGGCGAACTGTCTGACCGCAAAGGTGTGAACGTCCCACAAGCGCTGTTGGAACTGAGCCCACTCACCGCCAAGGACCGCCGCGACCTGAGCTTCGGCCTGGAGCTGGGTGTGGACTGGGTGGCGCTGTCGTTTGTGCAGCGCCCGGAAGACATCCGCGAAGCCCGCGAGCTGATCGGCGATAAAGCGTTTTTGATGGCCAAGATCGAAAAGCCGTCAGCGGTGCAACGGCTGCGTGAAATCGCCGAACTGAGTGACGCGATCATGGTGGCCCGGGGTGATCTGGGCGTGGAAGTGCCGGCCGAGAGCGTGCCGCAGATCCAGAAAGACATTATCAGCACCTGCCGCCAACTGGGCAAGCCGGTGGTGGTGGCCACGCAGATGCTCGAATCCATGCGCTTCTCGCCGGCACCCACCCGCGCCGAAGTCACCGATGTCGCCAACGCGGTGGCTGAAGGTGCCGACGCGGTGATGCTGTCGGCGGAAACCGCCTCGGGCGAGTACCCGCTGGAAGCGGTGCAGATGATGAGCAAGATCATCCGCCAGGTGGAAAACGGCCCGGACTACCAGGCACAGCTGGATGTCAGCCGGCCCAAGGCAGATGCCACCGTGTCGGACGCCATCAGCTGTGCGATCCGCCGTATCAGCAGCATCCTGCCGGTGGCGGTGCTGGTGAACTACAGCGAGTCCGGCAGTTCCAGCTTGCGCGCGGCGCGGGAACGGCCCGTGGCGCCGATCCTCAACCTCACACCCAACCTGTCCACGGCGCGACGCCTGAGCGTGGCGTGGGGCGTGCACTCGGTGGTCAATGATCGGCTGCGCCAGGTGGATGAGGTGTGTTCCACCGCACTGGAAATTGCCCAGGCCCAGGGCATGGCGCAGCGTGGCGATACCTTGGTGATTACCGCAGGGGTGCCGTTCGGGCAGCCGGGGTCCACCAATTCGCTGCGTATAGAGACGCTGATTTAGCGCCTGTCAGGGCCTCATCGCGGGCAAGCCCGGCTCCCACCTTTGATCGAGTTTGCATGTCGAACATCAATCAAATGTGGGAGCTGGCTTGCCTGCGATGAGGGCAACTCGGTCTTATTGACTCAACCCAAATGCACAACCCAACCTGCCCCGACTGGGCCGAAGCCCTGCTCAACGGCTTCAGCCAAATCTTCCTGCAGCGCCACCCGCTGTGCGGCCTGCTGTGCCTGCTGGCGATCCTGATCGGTGCCCCGGCCTTGCTTGGCGGTGCCTTGCTGGGGGGCGTCGCAGGGTTGCTCACGGCCCAGCGCCGGGGGTATCCCAAGGCCGAGCGCCAGGCCGGGCTGTATAGCTACAACGGCGTGTTGCTGGGCCTGTTGATCAGCCAGCACTTTGCCTGGTCGGCGCTGGTGCCGCCGCTGATCCTGGCGTGCGGCGGCTTGAGTGCCATCCTCACCCGGCACTGGTTGAAACACGCGACCCAACCCCTGGATTTGCCAGCGTACACCGCGCCCTTTGTTGGCCTGGGCTGGTTGCTGCTCGGCCAGGCCCCGCAGAACACCCTTGCGCTGAGCGAGCCCGACACTGTCGCTGTACTGGCCGCACCCTTCACCGGCCTTGGGCAAATCATGCTGCTGGACCAGCCCCTGGCGGGTGTGCTGATCGCCCTGGGCTTGCTGCTGGCCGACCGTCGCGCCGTCGCGTGGGCCTTGGGCGGCGCCACTCTCGGCATGCTGGCCGGCCTGTGGTTGAACGACCCCACTGGCGCCCTGCTCGGCCTGCACAGCTATAACCCCGCGCTGGCCGGGCTGGCCCTGTGCTCGTCGCGTCGCCAGCCTTGGTTGCCACTGCTGGGTATCGGCCTGGCCATCCTGCTCACCCCTGGCTTTTGCGGCCTGCACCTGCCCGCGCTGACCGCGCCATTTATCCTCGCGTGCTGGCTGGTGCGCGCCGGTCAGCGAATGCTGCACAAGCCTCACATGGACAGCCCGTTCGAATCGCCCTAGGCTTGCTCGATATTCGTTTCAGGCAGGGTTTATGGACAGCAACAACGACTGGCGCCAGCGCCTCTACATCATGGTGTTCCAAAGCGACACCGTCGCCGGGCGGCGCTTTGACGGCATCCTGCTGCTGATCATCCTCGCCAGCCTGGTGATCGTGATGCTCGACAGCATCGACACAATCCATCAGAACTACGCCGACGTGCTGGCCTATATCGAGTGGGGCTTCACGCTGATCTTCGCCATCGAGTACGGCCTGCGCCTGTATTGCTCGCCCAAGCCGCTGCGCTATGCCTTCAGCTTTTATGGCTTGGTGGACCTGCTCGCCATCGTCCCCGGCATCCTCGCGCTGTACTACAGCGACGCCCAGTATCTGCTGATCATCCGCATCATCCGGATGCTGCGCATCTTCCGCGTGCTCAAGCTCAGCCCGTATCTCAAGCAGGCCAACTACCTGATGGCGGCGCTGCGCGGCAGCAAGCAGAAGATCGTGGTGTTCCTGGTCAGCGTGTGCACCCTGGTGACGGTGTTCGGCACCTTGATGTACGTGATCGAAGGCCCGGAACATGGCTTTACCAGTATTCCCAAGGGCATCTACTGGGCGATCGTCACCCTGACCACCGTGGGCTTCGGCGATATCGTGCCCAAGACGCCCTTGGGCCAGGTGATTTCTTCGCTGGTGATGATCACCGGTTACTCGATCATCGCCGTGCCGACGGGTATTTTTACCGCTGAACTGGCCAGTGCCATGCGCGGCGAACAGCTGCATACCGACTGCCCAGTGTGCAAGAAGGACAGCCATGAACCCAACGCCGCGTTTTGCGCGCGCTGTGGCAGCAATCTGTTTCGCAAACTGGAATAAGCAAAGTTCGTTTTAATCTTTAAAGCTCTATGCAGGCCCGGCTATAGTCGCTGGCAAATTGCCTCCCTCTTCTCGAACAACAAGGAATGAGCAGTGAAAAAAATCCTCAGCGCCTCTCTACTGGCCGCCGGCCTGGCCTTGGCGGGCTCCGCCCAGGCAGCGACCACCCTGCTCAACGTCTCCTACGACGTGATGCGCGACTTCTACAAGGACTACAACGCCGCTTTCCAGAAGCACTGGGCAGCCGAGCATCCGGACGACAAGCTGACGCTGCAGATGTCCTTCGGCGGCTCCAGCAAACAGGCGCGCTCAGTGATCGACGGCCTGCCCGCCGACGTGATCACCATGAACATGGCTACCGATATCAATGCCCTGGTCGACAACGGCAAGCTGGTGCCGGACAACTGGGTGACACGCCTGCCGAACAACAGTGCGCCATTCACCTCAGCCACGGTGTTTATTGTGCGCAAAGGTAACCCCAAGGCGTTGAAAGACTGGCCCGACCTGCTCAAGGACGGCGTGCAGGTAATCGTGCCCAACCCTAAGACCTCGGGTAACGGCCGCTACACCTATCTGTCGGCCTGGGGTTACGTGCTGAAGAACGGCGGCGATGAAGAAAAGGCCAAGACCTTCGTTGGCAAGTTGTTCAAGCAAGCGCCAGTGCTGGACACCGGTGGCCGCGCCGCCACCACCACCTTCATGACCAACCAGATTGGCGACGTGCTGGTGACCTTTGAAAACGAAGCAGAAATGATCGCCCGCGAGTTTGGCCGTGATCAGTTCGAAGTGGTCTATCCAAGCGTTTCCGCCGAAGCCGAACCGCCGGTGTCGGTGGTGGATAAAGTGGTCGAGAAAAAAGGCAGCCGTGCCGTGGCCGAGGACTACCTCAAGTATCTGTGGTCGCCCGAAGGCCAGGAAATTGCGGCCAACAACTACCTGCGCCCACGGGACCCGAAGGTGCTGGCAAAGTACACCGACCGGTTCCCCAAGGTGGACTTCCTGTCGGTGGAGAAGACCTTCGGCGACTGGCGCACAGTGCAAAAGACCCATTTCAATGATGGCGGGGTGTTTGACCAGATCTACTCTGGCCAATAACCCATCTGACTGAATCAACTCGGTCAAACCTGTGGGAGCTGGCTTGCCTGCGAAAGCGATCTATCAGTCATATTTCTGGTGACTGGTGCACCGCCATCGCAGGCAAGCCAGCTCCCACTTTTTTGCGTAGGGCAGATGTGTCTGAATGTATCATCAGCCGGCATAAGTGATATCACCACAATCAGCCTACTCACTTGAGAGCCTTGTCTTTACTCTCTCACGCCATCGTCCTTCGCCTTTATGAGTACACCATGAACGCAACCTCTCACGCTGCAGGCACCATGACCCGGGGCATGGTCATGCTGTTCGCGTTTTGCTGCGGCGCCATCGTCGCCAACATCTACTACGCGCAACCGATCATCGAGCTGATTGCCCCAGACATTGGCCTGACACCGGCAATGGCCAGCCTGATCGTGTCCCTCACGCAAATCGGCTATGCCCTGGGCCTGTTTTTCCTGGTGCCTCTGGGCGACCTGCTGGAAAACCGCAAGCTGATGATCACCACCACCGTCGTGGCGATCGCCAGCCTGTTGGGTGCGGCGTTTATCGAACAGCCGAACCTGTTCTTGCTGGTGTCGCTGCTGATCGGTTTCAGTTCCGTCTCGGTGCAGATCCTGATTCCGCTGGCCGCACACCTGGCGCCGGCCGAATCCCGGGGCCGGGTGGTCGGCAGCATCATGGGCGGCCTGCTGCTGGGCATCCTGCTGGCACGGCCGGTGTCGAGCGTGGTGGCCGACCACTTCGGCTGGCGTGCGATGTTCATGGCGGCCGCCGCACTGATGGCGTTTATCAGCGTGGTGCTGATGCTGACAATCCCCAAGCGCCAGCCCGATCACAGTGCCAGCTACGGCCAGTTGCTGCGCTCCCTGGGCACCCTGTTGCGTGAGCAACCGCTGTTGCGCCAGCGGGCGTTCTACCAGGGTTGCATGTTCGCTGCCTTCAGCCTGTTCTGGACTGCCGTACCACTGGAACTGGCGCGTAACCACGGCCTGAGCCAAAGCGAGATCGCACTGTTTGCCCTGGTCGGTGCCCTTGGCGCCATCGCCGCGCCCATGGCCGGTCGCCTGGCCGATGCCGGCCATACCCACCGCGCCTCGTTGCTGGCGATGCTGTTTGGCGCGCTGAGTTTCCTCCCGGCATTGGTACACCCGCTCTACAGCGTGATCGGCCTGGCAGTCACCGGTGTGGTTCTGGACTTCTGCGTGCAGATGAATATGGTCCTCGGCCAGCGCGCCATCTACGCCCTCGATGCCAACAGCCGCAGCCGCCTGAACGCGCTGTACATGACCAGCATTTTTATCGGCGGTGCGTTCGGTTCGGCGATTGCCAGCAGCGTGTATGAACATGGCGGCTGGTTGGCCGTCATGCTGGTGGGCAGCGCATTTGCGCTGGTGGCCTTGTTGCGCTTCCTGAGTGCGTCACGTAAAGCCGCGTTGGCCACTGCCCAAGCGTCCTGACGGGGCCTTCGGCTCATAAAAACTTTTCACAACGCACAAAGGGGCGGGACTTAATCAACCATTGAGTAAGTCCCGCCCCGCGTTGCGTCAAACAATCGTGCCCCCTGCCGCCCCTGTATAGTTTTCAACGAAGTTCAACGCTATCTTGCCGTCGCGTGCCATTTGCGACAGGTCGATCTTGTCTTCTCCGTATTGAAGTCCACCAACAAGTCGGCATGGGTGCGTATTGAGAAATATGAGCTCCGTCTCCGGGTTTCATCTGAGCGCTGGCATTACCCATGCACTACTGGGTCAGGTGTTCACGATATGCCCGTGCTCCAGGCAACACAGCAAGCGTTCGACGGTATGCGCCAACGGGCCGGAATTATCCAATACGAACAACCCCGCGCCATGACCGGCAATCAATTCGGCAGTGAACCGCGCATTGCGCGCGAGGCGCTCCTCGATATCCGCCAATGACTCCCGCCCACGCGCAATCAGACGCTGGCGCAGCACCGCTTGGTCCACCGTGAGCAGCAATACCAGCAAGGTCGGATAACGCTCACGGGTTTGCGCCAGGTGCGCACGGGAACCGTTGACCAGAACGTCGTCCCCCGCGGCCAGCCAATCGTCGATTTCCCTGGGGATGCCGTAGGACAAGCCATTAGCCTGCCAGCTCAAGGCAAATGCGCCCTCGGCCTCCATGGCCGCAAACTGCTCGGGGCTAACACCTTGCGCCGCTTCGCCCACCGCCTCCGCGGACCGAGTGATCACCCGTGGCACCATGCGGCACCCACGCTCAACCAGACGTGGGCGTGCGGCATCCAGCAGACTGTCTTTGCCCGAACCCGATGGCCCGATGAGATAGATCAACCTGCCTGCCATTAAAAACCCTCTTCGCTTGTCCCCACACCGGTACATCCCCGGGACCACTGCGCGGCGCCTGGTTTGCACCCGGGGAGCCGCGTCGTAGTAGCCGCAGGAAAGTATACCTAGCAATCCTTCCCACGCCAGGCCAGCGATAGCCACATCACTACAGCGCACTGCGCATTCGGCGCATGCGTCGGGCTTTAATTGCTTGGCCCTACCGTGATCTACACAGTGCGTTTGAAAGCCATGAAAAAGGCGACCCTCAGGCCTAATGCCAGTCAGTTAAGAGCTAGAGCAGACAACCAGTGACTTGTGGCGAGGGAGCTTGCTCCCGCTGGACTGCGTAGCAGTCCCATTTTTGGGGCCGCTTCGCGCCCCAGCGGGAGCAAGCTCCCTCGCCACAGTTACCGATTCTGTCTTAACTGACTGGCATTAACCCTCAGGCCGCCTTTTGTCATTGCGCGTACTGCTTGCTCAACCCCGGCGGCACGCCTTGCACGTTGGTCTCTTCCCATGGCCCGTTGGGGCTGATGGAGCGGCTCCAGCCGTTGCTCCAACGGTAGTAAGTGCGCTGGCGGTAGAAGGTGTCAGGCTGATCGTCGAGCACGTACACCTGCATCTTGCCGTCCCAGTGGCTGGCGGCGCCCGGCGGTGGGGCAAAGGTCGGCGACTTGCTTGGCAGGGGTTTGGCCGGTGGCGTCACCGGGCCGGAAGGTTTGGTGCTGGGCTTGGTGTTCGGCTGGGTCGAGGGGCCAGACGGTGGAATAGTCGGGCCGGTCGGCGCCGGAGGTGGGCGGTGGACCGCACAGGCGCTCAGGCCGAGTACCAGGCTGAGCAAGGTGATGCGTGCAAATGCGGTCATGGGTGTGTCCTCAGAATTACTGGTCCGGAGTGTCGATGGTCAGTTGCTGCAACGCAGTGGTGCTGCTGGCCAACGGTTGGCTGCGGCCGATCCATTCGCCAGTGGTCGGTTGGCCGGCCCGGGATATGCGCGCAACCAGTTGGACTTCGGGGAAGTTGGACAGTTTCAACTGCGGCATCATCGCGTCGGCATCGCCCAGTTCGACGGTGACCGGCAATGCGTCGACGGTCACACGCTTGGCAGCCAAGGGCGCCGGGGGGCCGTTTACGGCGCGGGCAAAGATGAACACGCTGTCGCCTGGCAGGACGTTGGCCTTCACTTCGGCAGATAAGTCCACCCGCACGGTCAGTAGCGCCTTGGGCGCCTGGGCGACGCTGCCACCGCTCTCCTTGAGCTTCTCTGCCGCGCGATCAATCCCGCCTTGCAGGGCGACACGGGAATTGTCTTCTGGCGGCAGTTGCGCGAGCAGGCGGTTCCAGTAGTCGATGGCTTCCTGATAACGCTGGCCCTCAAAGGCAGCGATACCCAACAGGCCAAGACTGGTGACTTCCTTGGGATCGAGCTTCAAGGCTTCGTCGGTCAGCGCCTGAACCTGAGGCGACCATTGTTTGTTGTCAGCAAAGTACTGCGCCTGGGCCCATTGCCCGAGCAGTTCCGGTTGGCGCCCGGCCAACGCAACCGTACGTTCAAAGACTTTGGCGGCATCGCCGGCACGGTCTTGGGCCATATAGGCGCGCCCAAGGAAGTACAAACCTTCTGCCGAATCCGGTTGTGCAGCGGCGGCGCGTTCCAGGCGGCGGGTCATGTCGGCCATGGACACCGGCGGTTGGGAAAACTCACGGGTCAGTTCAACCTTGTCGCTCGCGCCATAATGCAGGTACAGCGCAACGCCCAGCACAGGCACCAGAAACGCCGCCAAAAACGGCAGCGGTTTGCCTAACCGCGATTCGCGGGGCTTTTCCACACCTTCAGTGTCGGCCAGCAACTCACGGGCCGCTTCGGCGCGGCCGGTGTCGAGCTGCGCGGTATTCAACACACCTTCGTCCTGCTGCGCTTGCAGCTCGGCGACGCGTTCCTGGTACAGCGCCACGTTCAACGCGGTGCGATCCTCTTCACGCTGGGCACGACGGCCACGCAACACAGGGATCAACAGGAAACTCAGGGCAATCAGTAGCAGCAAACCGGCTGCGAGCCAGAAATCAATCATCAGTCTTGGTGTCCAGCAATTGGTCGAGGCGTTTACGCTCTTCAGGGGACAGCGCATCGGCGCCATCAATCGGTGCGACACGGCGCCGACGCACGATCACGGCCATTACCACCACGCCGGCCAGCAACAGCCCGGCCGGGCCAAACCACAGCAGCGCGGTCTTGCCGGTGAGTGCCGGTTTGTAGCGTACGAAATCACCGTAGCGGTCGACCATGAAGTCGATGATCTGCTGGTCGTCCTTGCCCTCCCCCAGCATGCGGAAAATCTCTCTGCGCAGGTCGGTGGCGATCGGGGCGTTGGAGTCGGCGATGTCCTGGTTCTGGCATTTGGGGCAGCGCAGTTCCTTGGTCAGGTCGCGGAAACGCTCACGCTGCGCGTCGTTGGCGAATTCATAGGTGTCGATGGCGGCGTGGGCCACGCCGGCCAGGCCCAGGGCTAAAACGGCAGCGGTCAACCAACGCTTCATGGCTTGGCCTCATCGACCAGGGCCTGGTACTTGGCGGCCAGTTGCTCATGCCACACCGTTTCGTCGATCACGCCGACGTACTTGTCGCGGATCACACCTTTGGCGTCGATGAAGAAAGTTTCCGGCGCGCCGTACACACCCAGGTTCAACCCCAGGTTGCCGTCTTCGTCGCGGATATCCAGCTGGTACGGGTTATGAAATTCCGCCAACCACTTCACGGCCGCCGCATTGTCGTCCTTGTAGTTGATGCCGTAGATCACCACGCCCTTCTCGGCCAACTTGTTCAGCACCGGGTGTTCGACGCGGCAAGAGATGCACCAGGTGGCCCACACGTTGACCAGGGCCGGCTTGCCCTGCAAGTCTGCCTGGGTCAGGGTCTTGTCACCCTGCACCGTTGGCAGGTTGAAGGCGGGGAACGGCTTGCCGATCATCGCCGAAGGCAGCTCGGCAGGGTCCAGGTACAACCCGCGATACAGGAACACCGCCACCAGCAGGAACAACGCCAGCGGCACAACCATCAACCAACGCTTCATACCGCAGCTCCCGAAAGGCCAAGCGCTTCCCGCACCCGGCTCTTGACCTTGACCCGATAGCGCCGGTCCAGCGCTGCGAGCAACCCGCCGAACCCGGTGAGCAAGCCGCCGAACCAGATCCAGCGCACGAACGGTTTGACATGCACTCGCACGGCCCAGGCGCCATCGCCCAAGGGTTCACCGAGGGCCACATACAGGTCACGGGTGAAACCGGCGTCGATGCCAGCCTCGGTCATCATCGAACTTTGCACGGTGTACAGGCGTTTCTCCGGGTGCAGCACGGCGATTTCCTTGCCATTGCGCACTACGCGCACCGTGCCTTTGTCGGAGGTGAAGTTCGGCCCTTCAAAGTGCTTGGCACCTTCGAAGATGAAGTGGTAACCGGCCAGGTCCATGGACTCGCCCGGCGCCAGGCGCAGGTCGCGCTCGGCGCTGTTCTGGCTGGACAGCACTACCCCAAGGGCGCACACCGCGATACCAATGTGGGCGATCTGCATGCCCCAATAGCTGCGGGTCAGGGTGGGCAGGCCCTTGAGCAAACCCTTGTGGCGCGTTTTGTCGACGATGTCCCGCGCCCCCGCGAGCAACACCCAGGCTGCCAGCAGGAACGTCGCGAGTACCGCCCAATTGAAGTCGCCGTAGGCAAACCCGGCGATCACCGCCAGGGCCACGCTGCCGAGCAGCACCGGCATCAGCATGCCCGCCAGCCATTTCACCGGGGTGTCTTTCCAGCGCACCAGCACGCCGACCGCCATCACCACCATCAACAGGCCCATCAGCGGGATGAACAACGCATTGAAGTACGGCGGCCCCACGGACAGCTTGGCGCCGCTCAAGGCGTCCAGCACCAGCGGGTAGAGGGTGCCGAGCAGGATCATCGACGCGGCTACCACCAGCACCAGGTTGTTGCCCAACAACAGGGTTTCCCGCGACCACAGGTTGAAACCGACCTGGCTCTTGACCACCGGCGCGCGCAGGGCAAACAAGGTGAGCGAGCCGCCGACGACAAACAGCAGGAAGATCAGGATGAACACGCCGCGCTCAGGGTCTGAGGCAAACGCATGCACCGAGGTCAGCACGCCCGAGCGCACCAGGAAAGTGCCGAGCAGGCTGAGGGAAAACGCCGCGATGGCGAGCAGTACCGTCCAGCTCTTGAACACGCCACGTTTTTCGGTGACGGCCAGGGAGTGAATCAGCGCGGTACCCACCAGCCACGGCATGAAGGAGGCGTTTTCCACTGGGTCCCAGAACCACCAGCCGCCCCAGCCGAGTTCGTAGTAGGCCCACCATGAGCCCAGGGTGATACCGATACCGAGGAAGGCCCAGGCAACGATGGTCCATGGCCGTGACCAGCGCGCCCAGGCGGCGTCGAGACGACCGCCGAGCAAGGCGGCGATGGCAAACGCGAAGGCCACGGAGAACCCCACATAACCCATGTAGAGCATCGGCGGGTGCACGATCAGGCCGATATCCTGCAGCAACGGGTTGAGGTCGTGACCGTCCACCGGGATCTGCGGCAGGATGCGGGTGAACGGGTTGGAGGTCATGATCAGGAACAGCAGGAAGCCGATGCTGATCATGCCCATCACCGCCAGCACCCTCGCCAGCATCACTTGCGGCAATTGGCGCGAGAACACCGAGACGGCGAAGGTCCAGCCGCCGAGGATCAAGGCCCACAACAGCAATGAACCTTCGTGGGCACCCCACACGGCGCTGAACTTGTAGTACCAGGGCAAAGCGCTGTTGGAGTTGTTGGCAACGTAGGCGACCGAAAAATCGTCGGTCATGAAGGCGTAGGTCAGGCACCCAAAGGCGAACAGCAAGAAGGCAAACTGGCCCCAGGCGGCCGGCTGCGCCAGGCTCATCCACAGGCGGTCGCCGCGCCAGGCACCGAGCAAGGGCACCACGGCCTGGACCACGGCAAAGCACAGCGCGAGGATCATCGCCAACTGGCCCAGCTCCGGAATAAACAGTGCGGACGTCATGGCTCAGCCCTCCTTGACTGGGGTGGCGGGAGCGGTTTGGCCGCTGTCTTTCAAGGCTTTGGTGACCTCGGGCGGCATGTATTTTTCATCGTGCTTGGCCAGCACTTCGTCAGCCACTACCACGCCATCGGCGTTGAGCTTGCCCAGGGCGACAATGCCCTGGCCTTCCCGGAACAGGTCCGGGAGGATGCCGCGATAGGTGATGGTCACGGCCTTGTTGAAATCGGTGACGACGAAGGTCACGTCCAACGAATCGCCGGAACGCTTCAACGAGCCCTGCTCTACCATGCCGCCAGCGCGGATGCGCGTATCGACCGGTGCCTCGCCATTGGCGATCTGGGTGGGCGTGTAGAACAGGTTGATGTTCTGCTGCAGGGCGCTCAGGGCCAGGGTCACGGCAATGCCGACGCCGGCCAGGATGGCAAGGATGATCAACAGACGCTTTCTACGCAGCGGATTCACTTTTCGGTCTCCCGGCGCAGACGTCGCGCCTCTTGTTGCAGGTAACGCTTGCGGGCCAGGATCGGCGCGGCGACGTTGAGGGCCAGCACCGCCAGGCAGATGCCATAGGCCGTCCAGACATACAGGGCGTGGTGGCCCATGGCGAGAAAATCGCTGAAAGAAGCAAAACTCATCCACGTGCTCCCAGGCAATTTTGCACTTCGACTTTCACCCAACTGGTACGGGCTTCACGCTTGAGCACTTCAAGGCGCATGCGCAGCAGCAATACGGCGCCGAAGAAACAGTAGAAGCCCAGCACCATCAACAGCAACGGCGCCCACATCTCCACGGGCATCGCCGGTTTTTCGGTGAGGGTGAAGGTGGCGCCCTGGTGCAGGGTGTTCCACCACTCCACCGAGTACTTGATGATCGGGATGTTGATCACGCCGACAATCGCCAGCACCGCGCAAGCCTTGGCGGCGCTGTCACGGTTGCTGATGGCGTTGCCCAGGGCAATCAGGCCGAAATACAGGAACAGCAGGATCAGCATCGAGGTCAGGCGCGCATCCCACACCCACCACGAGCCCCAGGTCGGTTTGCCCCAGATCGCACCGGTCACCAGTGCCACGGCGGTCATCCATGCACCGATCGGCGCGGCGCATTGCAGGGCCACGTCGGCCAGCTTCATCTTCCATACCAGGCCGACGATGCCACACACCGCCAGCATCACATAGCAGGACTGGGCCAGCATCGCCGCAGGTACGTGGATATAGATGATGCGAAAGCTGTTGCCTTGCTGATAGTCCGGCGGCGCAAAGGCCAGGCCCCAGACCAGGCCAGTGCCGATCAGCAGGATGGCGGCGATACTCAACCACGGCAGCAGCTTGCCACTGATGCCATAAAACCATTTGGGCGAGCCGAGCTTGTGAAACCAGGTCCAGTTCATTGCTGTTTCCATCACGGTGCTTTTCGTCGTGGCGAAAAGCTCAGGGTCTTTACTGACTCAGCGTCATTGACGCCGGGTCAGACCTCATTATTCACCGACGCTGATTTTCAGGCCGGCGGCTATAGCAAAAGGTGTCAGGGTTACCGCCAGGGCGGTCAGGCTACCCAGCCACAAGAGGTAACCGGTCGCCGGCATACCCATGAGCGCGGCTTGCAACGCGCCACTGCCCAGGATCAACACCGGGATATACAAAGGCAGAATCAACAGGGCCAGCAACAGCCCGCCACGCTTCAAGCCGACCGTCAACGCTGCGCCCACCGCCCCCAACAGGCTGAGCACCGGCGTGCCGAGTAACAAAGACAGGAGCAGCACCGGCAGGCATTCAACGGGCAACCCAAGCATCATGGCAAGCAGTGGCGAGAGCAAGACTAGCGCCAAGCCGGAAAAAACCCAGTGTGCCAGCACCTTGGCCAGTACCAGAAGTGGCAACGGGTGCGACGAAAGGACCCACTGCTCCAGGGAACCGTCTTCGAAATCACTGCGAAACAGCCCGTCCAGCGAGAGCAGAACCGATAAAAGCGCGGCGACCCACACCAGTCCTGGGGACAAGGTTTGCAACAGTTTAGTCTCCGGGCCAACCGCCAGCGGGAACAGCGCGATCACGATGGCAAAGAACACCAGCGGGTTGGCCAGTTCGGCGGGGCGACGGCACAACAGCCGGGCTTCGCGGGCGACCAACAGGGCGAACACACTCATAGCGACCACCGCCCCAGGTCCAGCTCACGGTAGCCAGCAGGCATACGCCCCAAGGTGTGGTGGGTGGTGAGCACCACCAGGCCGCCTTGCTCGCAGTGCTGGGCCAGGTGTGCTTCGAGTTGAACCACGCCTTGTTTGTCGAGGGCGGTGAAAGGTTCGTCGAGAATCCACAACGGCGGGCCGGGCAAGTACAAGCGGGCCAAGGCCACGCGGCGCTGCTGGCCGGCGGACAGGGTGTGGCAGGGAACGTCCTCAAAGCCCTTGAGGCCCACCGCGGCCAGGGCCTGCCAGATGGCGTCACGGGAAGCAGGATGATGCAGGGCGCTGAGCCAACTGAGGTTTTCTTCAGCAGTGAGTACGTCTTTGATGCCGGCGGCGTGGCCGATCCAGATCAGGTTGCGCGCCAGCTCGCTACGCTGTTCGTTCAAGGGCTTGCCGTTGAGATGTACCACGCCGGCCGTCGGCTGCATCAGCCCGGCCAGCAGGCGCAGCAGGCTGGTCTTGCCGCTGCCATTGGGGCCACTGATTTGCACCATGTCCCCACCCGTCAGCCGCAGGTCGAGTTGCTCGAACAGCAGGCGCAGGTCGCGTTCACAGGCAAGCGCTACGGCTTCAAGAAGAGGGCTGGTCAAAAGATCACGGGCCTTTACGGTTCAAGTCGGCGGTGCAGCGGCCGTTATAGAGAGATGCACAATAACGGCTTTGGCGACCGATTTTAGAGAGCTGGATCAAATAGTTGTGAGGTTTTTACCGCTCTCTTTGCAGACGGGCGGCATTATACATGCGATGCCCTACTCTAAAGAGGGCAATTTCCCCAGAGACGATGCGCACGATGACCGGCGAGATCAACCTTCCTCCACTGCCGCCAACCTCCGCACCCGGGCCCACTCCGCTGCCTGGGGCCGGCGCATTGCTCAAACTGCTGGAGCCGCAGGCCGGGTTGATCGAGCCGGGGAAAACCGTGAACGCTGAGGTCATCGCGCTTAAACAAGGCGGCGAGGCCTTTCAGTTACTGCTCAAACTGACCCTCGAAGGCGGTCGCCAGGCGCTGGTGCAGGCCAGCAGTGCCCAGCCCTTGCCTCTGGGCAGCAATGTGGCGGTGAGCCAGACGCCTGCGGGCAACCTGGCCCTTACCTTGCAGCAAGCCATGAGTGCCAACGTGGCCGCTCTCACTCGCCTCGACACCCACCAGATGCCGGTGGGTACGTTGTTGCAAGCCAAGGTGCTGACCACGCAGATGCTGCCCCAGGGCACGGCGCAACCGGCGATCTATCGCTCGCTGGTGAGTGTGCTCAATAACGCCCTGGCCGGTGCCACCCTGACCTTGGAAAGCCCTCAACCGCTAAGGGTGGGCAGCTTGCTCAGTGCTGTGGTGCAGAACGCGCAGACCCTGAACTTCGTACCGCTAAGCGGCCTGAAGGACCAACTGGCCGTGACGCAGCAACTTGCCACTCAGCAAAGTCGCCAAGGCTCGCTGGATGCGGTGTTCACCGCCTTGCAAAACCTGCCCCGTGGCGACAGCACATCGGCCGAACTGCGGGCCGCCGCCGAGCGATTGTTGGCGGCCTTGCCCGATCTGGCACAGGTCAGCAATCCCAAGGTGCTGGCCCAGGTAGTGCAGAACAGCGGCGCCTTTCTGGAAGCCAAACTGCTCGCCGGCCAGAACCCGCAAATCCCACCGTTGGACATGAAAGGCGCGCTGTTACGCCTGGTGGCAGACCTGCTGCCCGCCCTGCCCGCCAGCACCAACCTGAATGCGATCCTCGCCGCCAATACCCTGGCCCAGGTGTTGCCGCACTTTGTGCGCAGCCCGCTGAACACCCTCGGCCAGGTCGGCGCCCGGCAGATACCCGCCGGCTTCCCGCTGCCCGAAAGACTGATGGCAAAACTGGAAGGTGAAGGCGACCTGGAAAACCTGCTACGCCTGGCCGCTGGGGCGATCTCGCGCTTGCAGAGCCATCAACTGTCGAGCCTGGAACAGACCGGCACCACCGCCGACGGCCGCCTGCAAACGACCTGGCAGTTAGAGATCCCCATGCGCACCCTGCAAGACATCGTGCCGCTGCAGGTCAAATTCCAATGCGAGGAGCCCGCGCCAGACAAGGACCAGCCCGAGCGCAAGGATAAAAAAGATCCGAAACAAATGCTTTGGCGCGTCGAACTGGCCTTTGACATGGAGCCGCTGGGGCCGTTGCAAGTTCAGGCGCAGCTGTCTCAAGGCAAACTGTCCAGCCAGCTATGGGCCAGCCGCCCTTTCACGGCCAGCCTGATCGAAAGCCACTTGGGCAGCCTGCGTGAGCGCCTGGTCTCATCCGGGCTCAACGTCGGCGACCTGGATTGCCACCTAGGCACCCCGCCACGCGGGCCAAAAACCGGACTGGAGCAACGCTGGGTGGACGAAACCGCATGAAAAACGCCGACCCGCCCCGCCAGGCCATCGCCCTCAAGTACGACGGCCAACAGGCCCCTACCCTGACAGCCAAAGGCGATGATGCCCTGGCCGAAGCCATCCTCAAGCTGGCACGGGAGAATGAAGTACCGATCTATGAAAACGCCGAGTTGGTGAAGCTGCTGGCGCGCATGGAACTGGGGGACAGCATTCCGGAAGAGTTGTACCGCACGATTGCCGAGATCATTGCGTTTGCCTGGACGTTGAAGGGCAAGTTCCCGGCCGGCTACGACCCGGAGGCGGGGCCGGTGGAGCGGGATGTCACTGAGCAGGGTGACGATTACTGATTGCTCATAGGGCACATACACATCCAAATGTGGGAGCCGGCTTGGCTGCGATAGCCATCGGTACCTACACAACTTCGGCGCGACGCTGGATCTGTGGCGAGGGAGCTTGCTCCCGTGACGGCCTACCAACCGACGCAAATCTCCCTGACGCACCACGATCCAAATGTGGGAGCGCGGGGCGGCAGGTAAATAAGCGTCGGCTGGTCGGTCGTCACGGGAGCGAGCTCCCTCGCCACAGGTTTTGCGTCGTTCAGAGGTTGTGTAAATACCTATGGCTATCGCAGGCCAACCAGCTCCCACATTTTTAGCGCGCGGTCAGTTAAGGACTTCGCTCAAAGGAATGAAGTTGACCCGGTCGCCGATGGCCAGCGTGGTCCCTTCCAGCACCTCCACAAAGCCTTCAGCCCACGCCGCACTGCGCAGCACCCCGGAGCTTTGGTTGCGGTAGATGATCGCCTTGCCCTGTTCGATCCGCCCGCGCAGGTACTCGCGGCGGTTGCCGGGCTTGGGCCAGACGAACCCTGCCGGCACTTCGAAGCGCAGCGGCTGCACCTCCTGCACCCCTTGACGGCGCAGCAGATACGGGCGCGCCAGCAGCGCAAAAGTCACCAGGGTAGAGGCCGGGTTTCCAGGCAGACCGATCACCGGCACGCCACGAAAATGCCCGAAGGTCAGCGGCTTGCCCGGTTTGATCGCCAGCTTCCACAGCGCCAGCTCACCCTCTTCCCGTAAGGCAATGCCGAGGAAGTCCGCTTCGCCCACCGACACACCGCCGGTCGAGAGGATCAGGTCTACGCTGCCCAGCCCCGCCAGGCGCGCGCGGGTCTGTTCCAGATCATCCGGTAGAATCCCGGCATCGATCACTTCGCAGCCCATGCGCACCAGCCAGCTGCACAGCACGCGACGGTTGCTGTTGTAGATCTGCCCAGGGCCGAGCGGCAACCCTGGCTCGATCAGTTCGTCGCCGGTCGACAACACGGCCACGCGTACGCGCCGCACCACCTCGAGTCGATCACGTCCAAGAGACGCGGCCAAACCGAGTTCGATAGGGCCCAGGCGGGTGCCGGCACTGAGTACGGTCTCACCGACCGTGGTCTCTTGGCCCTGAGGCCGGATGTTGTCGCCCATCTGCAATGGCTCGGTGAAACTCACGCGCTGGTCGGTATGCACCACGGCGTTTTCCTGCATCTGCACGCAGTCAGCGCCTTGGGGCACCGGCGCGCCGGTAAAGATGCGTGCACAGGTGCCGGCCGCCAAGGGTTCAGGTGCAGTGCCGGCGAAAATCCGCTGGCTCACCACCAAGGGCTCGCCGGTCCAATCCGCCAGGCGCACGGCGTAGCCGTCCATGGCACTGTTGGGCCACGGTGGCAGGTCGAGTGTGGAGATCAGATCCAGGGCCAATACCCGGCCATCACACTCAGCCAGAGGCAGTACTTCCTGCTCGCGGATCGGCGCGGCGGCGGCCATGTCGAGCAAACGCTGCAGGGCTGCTTCCACCGGCATCAGGGCGCCGGTCTTGCCGGGCTTATCCACGGGATTCACAAGGTTCGGCCAGCTTCAGATGCGGAACGAAGTTGCATGGGCGGTGACGGTTATCCAACTGCTCGGCGAGGATGCCGTCCCAACCGGTGCGCACGGCATTGGTGGACCCTGGCAGGCAGCACACAAGAGTGCCATTGGCCAACCCCGCCAAGGCGCGCGATTGCACGGTGGAGGTGCCGATATCGGCCACGGAGATCTGGCGGAACAGCTCGCCAAAACCATCGACCTGCTTGTCGAGCAGGCAGCTCACTGCTTCAGGGGTACTGTCGCGACCGGTGAAGCCGGTGCCGCCGGTAATCAGCACCACCTGCACCACGTCTTCGGCGATCCAGTGGGCCACCTGGGCGCGAATCTTGTAAAGGTCGTCCTTGAGCAGCACGCGCTCGGCCAGGCGGTGGCCGGCGGCGGCAAGACGATCGACGAAGACCTGGCCGGAGGTGTCGGTCTCCAGGGTGCGGGTGTCGCTGACCGTCAATACAGCAATATTCAGGGGTACAAAGGGCGCATCGGCCTTGGCTTTCATGGCACGGTCCGGTTGTCGAAGGAACAGCCCGATGTTATATCACAGGCCCCTGTTTCCCTGCCGCAGCGCAACCACCATGACGTTTGAATTTTCTTCCCTGCCGTGTTCGATCCTGTTGCTGGCCGGTGGTCGCGGCCAACGCATGGGCGGGCAGGACAAAGGGCTGCTGGAATGGCAAGGTCAGCCCTTGATCGCCCACCTGCACCAGTTGGCCCGGCCGCTCACCGATGACCTGATCATCTCGTGCAACCGCAACCATGAACGCTACGCGCTCTATGCCGACCAACAGGTGAGCGATGACAACCCGGACTTCCCCGGCCCGCTGGCAGGTATCCGTGCAGGACTCTTCGCCGCACGCCATGAGCATCTGCTGATATTGCCTTGCGATGTGCCGCAGATCGATGCGCGACTGCTCACCGACCTGCGTGCGACCGCACGACGCAATCGGCAGCTACCGGTGATGGTGCGCCAGGGTGACTTCTGGGAACCCTTGCTGTGCGTCATCCCCACTCGCCTGAAAAACCAGGTGGAACAGGCGTGGCAAGCGGGGGAGCGCAGCCCGCGCAAGCTGTGGCTGCAACTGGGTGCCGTGGCGCTGGAATGTCCGGCCGATGACCCGCGCCTGGCCAATCTTAATACGCCCGAGCTGTTGCACCCCGGGGCTGGCATGTCAGAATGAACCCTGCACAAGGAACTTTGCCGGCGTCCCGTACGTCACAAGGTCAGCAATTTAAAAGTATTCTCTCGGAGACAAACTCATGACTCAACGGACCATCGCCGCTCTCATGCTTGCACTGGGCCTCGCCACCCTCGCCGGTTGCGCTTCGCCAACAGTGATCACCCTGAATGACGGTCGCGAAATCCAGGCCGTCGACACCCCGAAGTACGATGAAGATTCGGGCTTCTACGAATTCGAACAACTGGACGGCAAGCACACCCGTATCAATAAAGATCAGGTTCGCACCGTTAAAGACCTGTAAGCCTCAGCGCTTGCACACAAGGCCCGCCTAGCGCGGGCCTTGTTGTTCCTGGGGTTTACCAGTCCAGGGTGATCTGGCTGCGAAAGCTGCGTTGTTCACCGCTTACCGGGTCGATAAAGCGCACGCCCTGGGCCAGTAGCTTGAGTGGCTTGGCGTAATCGTCCTCGGCATCCTTGATCACTTCGGGGTAGAACGGGTCATTACAGATGCTCGCCCCGAGCGCCGTCATATGCACGCGCAGCTGGTGCTTCTTGCCGGTCACCGGGAACAGGCCGTAGCGCCATAGATCAGCGTTTTTCTCGCGCACCTCTACCGCCGTCTCGGTGTTGCTGGCACCCGGCCCTTCCTGCATGCGAAAGAAAGGTTCGCCATCCACCAAACGGCTTTTGTGCACCAACGGGAAGCTGAGGTGCGGCAAGGCCGGAGCGATGGCTTCATAGAATTTGTCGATACGTCGCGTGGGAAACAATTGCTGATAGGCCGAACGGCTGTGCGGGTTGGCGGAGAACAGCACCAACCCCGCCGTATGTCGGTCGATGCGATGCAGGGGCACCAGGGCGGGATTGTCCAGGCGCCGGATCAAGCGTCGCAACAAGGTGTGCTCGACGTATTCGCCAGCGGGTGTCACTGGCAGGAAATGCGGTTTGTCCGCCACCACCAGGTGCTCATCCGCGTACAGGATGTTTTCCAGCACCGGAATCACTTTCTCGTTGGGCACTTCGCGAAAGTAATAGATGCACAAGCCTTCCTTGTAGCCCAGGCCCAGGCTGATCGGGCTGCCATTGACATCCAGCACCCGGCCGCGGGCAATGCGGTCCAACCATTGTTCGCGGCCGATGGCCGGAAAGTGTGCGCACAGGCAATCGAGCACCGTCACCCAGGAGCCCGGCGGCAAGTACAGGGTGCTGGCTTGGTGCTGGGAGGGGGAAAAAACGGAAGTGGACATGCCGACGCTCAAAGCCTGGAAAACAGGCGGGCATTATCGCCCATGGCGCGCGATTGCCTAGGGCCTATCTCAGGCCTTGGCCAGTTGAGCTCGCAGCACTGGCGAGGCGCTTGCCGCCTCGGTGAATTCCTTGAGCCAGCGCAGCACGTCCACCGCTTCCCAACGACCCGGGTCATACAACGCGTAGAGCAAGCCCTGATAACCCACCACATCCAGCTGCTTGTGATAACCGGCGCGCTGGAACAGCGCCTCGATTTCCGCGAAGCAGGTGTTGAAATGCACTTTGTTAAACGGCGTCTTGCCTTCCGTGACCAGGCCATCGAGGCGCAGTTCGTTCACCGCGTCACGCACCACATCGGCGGACATGCGATTGACGCTGCTTTTAAGTTGTTCAACATTCACCACGGGCGTTCCCTCTATTCAATCGCTGTACGAATATACAGTAACTTAATATTTGGAAAGCCGCCATCGCATAAATCTCAGCGCAGGAAGGTAACCACCTGCGCGGTGTCGAACGGCCAGTCCAGTTCCGCCCCGGTGTCCGTGCGGCGAAGCACCGGAATCCGCAGGCCGTAGACGTCTGTCAGGTCCTCCGGATCGGCGATATCCACCAACTCCACCAACAACCCGTGCTCGACGAGCGGCATGACTTCGGCTTCGGCAATCTCACACAGATGGCAACCCAGGGTGCCGAACAGCTGGCATTCAGGAAGCATGATGAAAAGACTCGAACAAGAAACGAACGTCCATTCTAATCCCAACAAGCCCCTGTAGGAGCGAGCTTGCTCGCGAAAAACTCCCGCGCGCCGCGTTCACTCAGGAACCCCGCGTTATCGTTGACGTTTTTCGCGAGCAAGCTCGCTCCTACGGTGCAAAAAGCCTGATCCAGATCACCATGGCCTATAACTGATTCAGCGATTCTTGCGGCTTTTTGCCGCTCGCCCCGCAACGGAGATGCCTGTGTTCGCCAACCTGCTGATTATTCTGGCCTCATCCCTGGTGGTGATTGCACTGTTTCGCCGGCTGCAGCTGCCGCCCGTGCTGGGCTACCTGTGCGTAGGCCTGGCAGTGGGCCCCACCGCGCTGGACTGGGTCAATGACAACGAAGACCTGCCGGACCTGGCCGAGATGGGTGTGGTGTTCCTGCTGTTTTCCCTGGGGCTTGAGTTTTCCCTGTCGAGAATGTTGGCGCTGCGCAGCGTGGTATTTGGCCTGGGCAGCCTGCAAGTGCTGGGGTGCGGGGCATTGCTGGGCGCGTTATTGATGAGCTTTGGCCTCGCACCTGGCGTCGCGTTGTTACTGGGCGCAGGGCTGGCGTTATCGTCCACCGCCATTGTCAGCAAGGAGTTGACCAGCCTGGGTGAAGTCTTCAGCAGTCATGGGCAGAATGCGATCGGCGTGTTGCTGTTCCAGGATGTCGTAGCGGTGTTGCTGCTGACATTGGTACCGGTATTTGCCGGCAGCAGCGACCAAGCCTGGTACTGGGCGCTGCCGCTGACCTTGGGCAAGACCGTGGTGCTGTTCGTGGGCCTGTTGTTCGCCAGCCGCTGGTTGCTGCCACGCCTGTTCCGTGAAGTCGCCGCGTCTCATTCGGCGGAACTGTTTGTGCTGCTGGCGCTGGTGATTGTCTTGCTCACCGCCTGGCTCACCCACCTGCTGGGCCTGTCCCCTGCCCTCGGTGCATTCCTGGCCGGCATGCTGCTGGGGGAAAGTCATTACCGACACCAGATCGAAGCCGATATCCGCCCGTTTCGCGACATCCTGCTGGGGCTGTTTTTTGTCAGCATCGGCATGCTCATCGATCTGCAGTTGTTCGTCAGCCACAGCCTGTTGATCCTCGGCCTGACGCTCACGCTGATGCTGGTCAAAGGCAGCGTCGTCGCGGCGCTGGTCAAGTGGCGTAACAGTGACACCGAAACAGCCTGGCGCAGCGGTCTGGCGCTGGCCCAGGGCGGCGAGTTCTGTTTTGCGCTGATGGCGCAGATGCAGCAGAGCCGGTTGATTCCCGATGAGTTCAACGGCCTGCTACTGGCTGCCACCTTCTGCTCGATGCTGCTGACACCGCTGCTGTTACGTGCGGCACCGGCCATCGCGCTGCGCCTGCATCGCAAGCCCAACCAGCAAGTGCAACTGGAACACATCACCGCGCTCAACGCTCAATTGCACGGACACGTGGTGATTTGCGGGTATGGCCGGGTAGGCCAGTCCATCGGGCGCTTTATGCGCCGCGAACAACAGGCGTTTATCGCCCTGGATGATGACCCCGAACGGGTGCAGGAAGCCGCCACCGAGGACAGCAGTGTGCATTACGGCGACTGCCGCCGTGGTGCATTGCTCAGCGCCGTCGGCCTGGAACGGGCGCGGTTGGCGGTGATCGCGGTGGACAACAGCGATGTCGCCCTGGTGGTGCTCAAGGAGGCGCGGCAGATCAACCCAGACGTGCCGATCCTGGTGCGCACACGCGATGACAGCCAGTTGGCTGAACTCAAGGCCGCGGGCGCCAGCGAGGTGGTGCCCGAGTTGCTGGAGTCGAGCCTGATGCTCGCCTCCCACGCCCTGATCCTGCTGGGCCTGCCGGACCAACAGGTGCAGGCGCGAGTGAATGAAGTACGGCGCAACCACTATCGCCTGCTGCACGGTTTCTACCCACCGCCACACACTGACGAAGACGCGCCGATCAGTCCTGACTGACCGCGCCGATCTTGTGGATCGACAGGTCCGCACCGTAATACTCCTGTTCCTGGCTCAAGCGCAGCCCTTGCACGCGCTTGATCACGCCGTACACCAGCAAGCCGCCGCCAAATGCTACCGCCACGCCCAGCCCGGTGCCGATCAACTGGCTGATCAGGCTCACGCCGCCCAGTCCACCCAGGGCAGCCTGCCCGAAGATGCCGCAGGCAATGCCGCCCCACACGCCACACAAGCCATGCAACGGCCACACGCCCAGCACGTCGTCGATCTTCCAGCGCACCTGGGCAGCGATAAAGCACCACACGAACAAGCCGCCAGCGACCACGCCCGTGACCAGCGCGCCCACCGGATGCATCAGGTCGGAACCGGCGCAGATTGCCACCAACCCGGCCAACGGACCGTTGTGCAGAAAACCGGGATCATTACGGCCAATTACCAGGGCAGCCACGGTGCCGCCGACCATGGCCATCAGCGAATTGACGGCCACCAGACCACTGACGCCATTGAGGGTTTGCGCGCTCATCACGTTAAAGCCGAACCAGCCCACGATCAGAATCCACGAGCCCAGCGCCAGGAAAGGAATGCTCGACGGCGCAAACGCCACCAGGCGCCCTTCACGATAACGCCCATTGCGCGGGCCCAGCAGCAACACCGCCGCCAGCGCCAGCCAGCCGCCCATGGCGTGAACAACCACGGAACCGGCAAAGTCGTGGAAGCTGGCGCCAAAGGTTGCGAGCAGCCATGCTTGCAGGCCAAGGTTGCCGTTCCATACCAGGCCTTCGAAGAACGGGTAGATAAACGCCACGATCAGCGCGGTGGCACACAGTTGCGGGGCAAACTTCGCACGCTCGGCAATCCCGCCGGAAATAATTGCCGGAATCGCCGCGGCAAACGTCAGCAGGAAGAAAAACTTCACCAGGCCGTAGCCATGATCGGCGCTGATCACCGCGGCCGGTTGCAGGAAGCTCACCCCGTAGGAGATCCAATAGCCTATAAAGAAATAGGCCAGCGTTGAAATCGCGAAATCACTGAGGATTTTCGACAAGGCGTTGACTTGGTTCTTCTGCCGTACCGTGCCAACTTCAAGGAAGGCAAAGCCGGCGTGCATGGCCAGCACCATGACCGCGCCAATCAGAATGAACAAGGTATTGGAGCTGTGGACGAGGGTGTCCACCGCGCTTTGCAAGTTTTCCATGGAGGTTGGCAGGCCTGCATCAAGGCAAAAAGCACCAAAGCGGTTCAAGCCAGGGTTAAGCGCACTAAATTGGCACCACCGGCTCCGCCTTTCTTCAGAGGGCGTGAACCGCTTTAGCGCAGCGATCAACACAACAGGCCGTTGCCGAAAGGGTTTTTCCGCGAAATTAAGTGATTTAGGGTAAGGTTTTCCAAGGTTTTCACCTCGACCGCCCGGATTCAGCGCAGGCTCCAAGGCCTGCGCACCAAGGCAAAGCAAAAGCTGTACCACACAATTGCAATGAACCTTCAGCGAACGCCGCGACTCGAAACCACACGTACAGATCAGCTACCCACGGAGATAACCATGGCCGGTAAAACAGCAAAGACTGCTCAAGAGATACTGATGGAGGATTTTCAAACCCTGGTCAGCGATACCGAAAAGCTGCTGGACGACACTGCCGTGCTGGCCGGTGACCAGGCTGACGAGTTGCGCACCAAGATCCACGAGAGCCTGCTCAAGGCCCGCGAGACCCTGCAACTGACCGAAGACTCATTGCGCGAGCGCGGCCAGGCGGCAATCACCGCCACCGAAGACTACGTGCAAGCCAACCCATGGCAGTCAGTCGGCATTGCTGCCGGCGTAGGCTTTTTGATCGGTCTATTGGCTACAAGGCGCTAACCATGTCTATCGGCGAATCCAGCTCATCCACGAGCGCACATTCCTCAGCAAGCGGTTCAACTTCCCGACGCCTGGGCGCAGCTGTGCTGGGCTTGCTGCACAGTCATGTCGAGTTGTTCGGCATTGAATTACAAGAGCAAAAGGCCCGTACCGTCAGCCTTTTGCTATTTGCCGGCCTGGCATTGGTGTTTGCCCTGCTGTTGCTGGTGGGGTTGTCGACGCTGGTGATGATCCTGGTGTGGGACACGGGCTATCGCCTGACCGGCATCATCTGCCTCTGCGTGTTCTACAGCCTGGCCGCTGCGTTCTGCGGTGTGCGCTTGAAGGCGGCGGTATTCGATGAGTCCACGCCCTTCCACGCCACGCTCGAAGAACTGGCCAATGACCGGGAGCGCCTGCTGCCATGAGCATGACTGAAATCCCGCAAAATACTTCTCGCCGGGAAATGCGCAAAGCCTTGATTCGCCTGCGCATGGAAATGCACCGCCAGGAAATCCGTCATGAGTCCCAACAACTCATGGCGCCCCTGCACAAAATGCGCAACATGCGCCACAACTGGCAGGACAGCCTGGGCATCAAGCACGCGCCGTTGTGGGGTGTGGCGGCGGTTACGCTGATGGGCTTCTTTACCGGCAAGGGCGCCAAGGGCGGCAGTATCAGCAGCATCACGCGCCTGGTGCGGCTGGGTGCCGGCTTGATCCCCCTGATCAAGTTGGCCATGCAAGGCTCTTCGCGCAAAAGCTGACCCTCGTGAGCCGATGACCGCAATGACCAGACACCTGCTGGTCATTGCGGTTTTTTGCGCTGCCTGTTAATTGATACCGACGCGGCCGACCGCTGGATTCGCCTGCCCTTGAAGGCCGAACCGGGAAGCTGGAACTGTCATTCACACTACGGAGAGCCTGCGCCTTGGATTGGCCCACCCTGCTAACCCGCGAACGTCTTGGAAAACCCCTGCACAGCCCTGAAGAACTGGGCCGCAGCCCCTTCCACAAAGATCACGACCGCATTATTTTCTCCGGCGCATTCCGGCGCCTGGGACGCAAGACCCAAGTGCATCCGGTTTCGAGCAACGACCATATCCACACACGCTTGACCCACTCCCTGGAAGTCAGCTGCGTGGGGCGCTCACTCGGCATGCGCGTGGGCGAAACCCTGCGCAGCGCCCTGCCCGACTGGTGCGACCCCAGCGACCTGGGCATGGTGGTGCAATCGGCCTGCCTGGCCCATGACATCGGCAACCCGCCATTCGGGCATTCCGGCGAAGACGCCATTCGCCATTGGTTCCAACAGGCCGCCGGGCGAGGTTGGCTGGATGGCATGAGCAGCGCCGAACGCAATGACTTCCTTAACTTCGAAGGCAATGCCCAGGGCTTTCGGGTACTCACCCAACTTGAATACCACCAGTTCGACGGCGGCACGCGGCTGACCTACGCCACCTTGGGCACGTACCTCAAATACCCCTGGACTGCCCGTCACGCCGACTCGCTGGGCTACAAGAAACACAAGTTCGGCTGTTACCAGAGCGAGTTGCCAATTCTTGAGCAGATCGCCCACAAGCTTGGCTTGCCCCAGTTAGAGGAACAACGGTGGGCGCGTCACCCGCTCGTCTACCTGATGGAGGCAGCCGACGACATCTGCTACGCGTTGATCGACCTGGAAGATGGCCTGGAAATGGAGCTTCTGCAGTACAGCGAAGTGGAGTCGTTGTTGCTCGACCTGGTCGGTGATGACCTGCCACAAACCTATCGCCAGCTGGGCCCATTGGACTCTCGCCGACGCAAGCTGGCGATCCTGCGTGGCAAAGCCATCGAGCACCTGACCAATGCGGCTGCGCAGGCGTTTGTCGAACAGCAGGACGCCCTGCTGGCCGGCACGCTGCAGGGAGATCTGGTGGAACATATGCACGGCCCGGCAAAGCGCTGCGTGCTGGATGCCAAAGACATGGCGCGCAAGAAAATTTTCCAGGACAAGCGCAAGACATTGCATGAAATCGGCGCTTACACCACCTTGGAAATCCTGCTGAACGCGTTCTGCGGCGCGGCCCTTGAACAACATGGCGGGCGAACACCGTCGTTCAAGAATCGGCGCATTCTCGATTTGCTGGGCAACAGCGCGCCGGACCCCGCCTGGCCACTGCACGCCTCGTTCCTGCGAATGATCGACTTCATTGCCGGTATGACCGACAGCTACGCCACCGAAATGGCACGGGAAATGACTGGGCGTTCCAGCCCTCAGTAACGCTTGCATCCGACCGCCTGTTCCCTGAAACGAATTGCCCTACGATGGGAACAGAGCGGACTGATCGAATTCGTACAAGCATCCGAAGAATAATCACGCGTTCCCAACCGACCGAGCAATTCTACTGCCCCCATCGACGCTTGCCTCACTGTGTGCTTTCTATGCCCAGATACTCTCTTCGTATTCTTTTGGTGGAGGATCACCCGTTTCAACTTCTGGCCACCCAATGCCTGCTCAACAGCTTCGGCTTCGATCAACTGACTGCGGTGGAAAACGCAGAGCAGGCCATACGCACAATGAGCCAGTCCGAACATCCCTTTGACCTGATGTTGTGCGACCAATGCCTGCCCGACCTGCCCGGACTTGAACTAGTGGAAATCGCCAGCCGTCGGCGCTTCATTACCAGCGCTATTCTGCTAAGCGGGTTACCCACGCCAGAACTGATGAGCCTGACAAAACAAGCCTCGCAACGAAGTCTTCCGCTTCTTGGCTATTTATCAAAACCGTTGAACAAGGACGAACTTGAAAAGTTAATCGGCTTAACTTTTACCCCCCCTACGTAGGACTTTAAACATCTTCTTCGACGAAATACGCTACGAAGCCCGCCGTAAAAACTCAAGCCTATCACCATGCCACGATTGCGTTTGAAACGCTCACATGCTCTGTCACGACTACCCATCAACTTGTAGGCGTATACCTTTTTAATTGTAGGAACTTTCCTGTTTTGCATCTACTGCTCGTGCGCTTCATGCCGTGCCCTTATCTTCTGAGCTAATGTGCCCGCTTTATTTGCACCTGCATGGAATGTGATTATGAACTCAGTTTTTATTATCGATGACCACCCCGTTATCCGGCTTGCTATTCGAATGTTGCTTGAGCACGAAGGTTACAAGGTCGTCGGCGAAACAGACAACGGGTGCGATGCCATACAAATGGTCCGTGAGTGCCTTCCAGACTTGGTGATTCTGGATATCAGCATCCCGAAACTCGACGGTCTCGAGGTGCTCTGCCGATTCAATGCCATGAACACCTCCATGAAGACCCTGGTGCTCACGGCCCAGTGCCCAACGCTATTTGCTACGCGGTGCATGCGCTCGGGCGCCGAAGGCTATGTGTGCAAGGAGGGTGACCTGAGCGAATTGCTGAGCGCCATTCGCGCTGTCCTGTCCGGCTACAACTACTTCCCCAGCCAGGCATTGAGTGGCCCCGGAGCCGAAGGCATGGATGTCCAGGAGCTGGAACTGTTCAAGTCAGTTAATGACCGAGAGTTGATGGTCCTGCAACTTTTTGCGCAAGGTCGCACTAACAAGGAAATTGCCAAAGGTATGTTTTTAAGCAACAAGACGGTCAGTACTTATAAAAAGAGACTCATGCAGAAACTCAAAGCCAAATCCTTGGTAGAACTCATCGAGATGGCAAAACGAAACGCGCTAGTGTGAGAAAGCGGATGCCCAGGCGTATAAAGGACTATCTGATTATATTAAGTGCCGGTTTGTACTTCAGCACTACCGTGCTGGCGGAGCACCAAACCAGCCCGGAACGTTTCACCCTCTTGAGTCGTGCGGGAGCTGTTCAACTGGACACTCATTTTGACAAGGCCCAGCGCCAGTGGCTGCAGAACAAACGTGAACTCACGCTGGGGACATCCACACCTGATTACCCGCCCTTCGACCTCACTTCCAGCGGCCATGACTACGAAGGCCTTACCGCCGACTACGCAGGATTACTGGCCAAGGCACTCTCCCTGCCAATCAATGTGATGCGCTACCCCTCCCGAGCGGCGGCCATTCGCGCCCTGGAAGACGGGGAAATTGACCTGCTGGGCTCCTCAAACGGGTTTGAAGCTGCGACGCCAAATCTTATCCTCTCCGAACCTTATGCCGTGGACCAGCCGGTGCTGGTCACGCGCGAGGGAGAAACCCGCAGCCTCAGCGAAGGCCTCGATGGGCTGCGCCTGAGCCTTGTCTATCACTACCTGCCGCTCAATGAGGTGGAGAAGCTGTACCCCAAGGCGAGCATCCGCGCCTACCCGTCCTATCAGAATGCCTTGAATGCAGTGGCCTTCGACCAGGCGGATGTGTTTCTCGGTGACACCATTTCCACCCATTACATGATCAACAAGGGCTATCTCAAAAACATTCGCATGGCCAACTTCGGCAAACATGAAGCTTATGGTTTCAGTTTTGCCACGCGCCAGGACAACCGGATGCTCCTCAGCATTGTCGATTCAGCCCTGGCCTCAGTGCCCATCAACGAAAGGGACAGTATTGCCAAGCGCTGGAGCGCCGGCAGCGACATCCTGCTGACTGACAAGAAGCTGCAACTGACCCAGCGCGAAGAGCGCTGGCTCAAAGAGCATCCGGTGGTCACCGTAGTGGTCAACGAAACTTTCGCGCCCCTGACGTTCTTCGATGCAGACGGCAACTTTCGCGGCATCACCGCCGACTTGCTGGAGTTGATTCGCTTGCGCACCGGCCTGCGTTTTTCGGTGCAGCGCGGGCGCGATGTCAGCGCGATGATCGACCAGGTCGCGACCCAGAAAGTCGATATGATCGGTGCCATCGTGCCCAGCAACGAACGAGATTCGCAGCTTAATTTCAGCCGCCCCTACCTGGAAAACTCCTATGTATTGTTGACACGCAGAGAGCAAGGTGCCCCCTCGAACATGGAGCAGATGGCAGGAAAGCGTCTGGCAATCACCCGAGGCAACCCACTGGCCGCGACCTTGAGCAAAGACTTCCCGCAGGTTCAACTGGTGGAAACCAGTGATACGTTCAGAGCATCGGAGCTGCTAGCACAGGGACAAGTGGATGGGGCAGTGAATACCTTGGTGATCGCCAACTATTTCCTGTCATCCCAGGTCTTCCAGGATAAATTGCAAATAAGCGCCAGCATCGGCACGACCCCAGCGACCTTCTCTCTTGCTACCTCGCGCCAAGCCACGGAATTGAGCTCGATACTCGACAAGGCGCTGCTCAGCATTGCCCCGGATGAAATGGGCGTAATCAACAGTCGCTGGCGTGGCTACACCGCCGCATCGGACAGCTACTGGCGTAATTACCATCAACTGATCGCGCGAATCATCATCGGCACCGGGCTGTTGCTGTTGATATCCCTAGCCTGGAACGCCTACATGCGTCGCCAGATCAAGCATCGAAAAATGGCCGAACGTGCCCTCAACGATCAGTTCGAGTTCATGCGTGCACTGGTCAATGAGACGCCCCATCCGATCTACGTGCGCGACCGCAATGGGTTGTTGCAGACCTGTAACGACAGCTACCTGCAGGTGTTCGACGTCAAGCGCGAAGAGGTGATCGGCAAAAGCGTGACCCAGATGACCATGGCGCTGGCGTCGGAGGCAGCCCAGTATCATGCTGACTATCTGCGTGTGGTGGCCGAGGGTAACCCGCTGATCCTCGATCGCAGCCTGCATATCCACGACAAGAAACTGACCATCTATCACTGGATCCTTCCCTACCGCGACTCTACGGGTGAAGTCCAGGGCATCATCGGTGGCTGGATCGATATCAGTGACCGACGCCAGCTATTCGATGAACTACGCGCTGCCAAGGAGCGCGCCGACGAAGCCAACCGCGCCAAGAGCACGTTCCTGGCTACCATGAGCCACGAGATTCGTACCCCGATGAACGCTGTGATCGGCATGCTCGAACTGACGCTCAAGCGCGCCGACCAAGGACACCTTGACCGTCCGGCGATCGAGGTGGCGTACAACTCGGCCAGAGACCTGCTGGAGCTGATCGGTGACATTCTCGACATCGCGCGTATCGAGTCCGGCCGCCTCAGCCTGGCGCCGGAGCGCGTCAACCTGCGGGAGGTAATTGAATCAGTGGTGCGCGTCTTCGACGGTCTCGCACGGCAGAAAACCCTCAGCCTGCTGCTGGAGTTCAAACCCGACCTGAACGATATCGAGGTGCTGATAGACCCGCTGCGCTTCAAGCAGGTGCTATCGAACCTTGTGAGCAACGCGATCAAGTTCACCGAACAAGGGCAGGTCAAGATCAAGGTCGAGCTGCAGCCTACCCAGGCCCCGGAGCAGATCGAGCTGAAACTGGTGGTGGAAGACACCGGCATCGGCATCAGCCGGGATGACCAACAGCGCCTGTTCGAACCCTTTGCCCAGGCGGACAACTCCGGGCAACTGGCGCGCAGTGGCGCGGGCCTGGGTCTGGTGATCTGCCGCAGCCTGTGCGCGATGATGGGCGGCCAATTGAGCCTGAGCAGCGTGCCCATGGTCGGCACCCAGGTGCACGTCAACCTGAGCATGCCTCGCCTGCAAGCGATCCAGGCGGTGGGTGAACACACGCCGCCAACGCCGGCCACCGCACGGGTGCTTAACGTACTGGTGGTAGACGACCATCCGGCGAATCGCCTGCTGATGTGCCAGCAATTGGGCTACCTGGGGCATAAATTCATCGCTGCCGAGCACGGAGCCGCAGGGTTCCAGGCCTGGCGTAAAGAGCATTTCGACCTGGTAATTGCCGACTGCAACATGCCCATCATGAATGGCTACGAACTGAGTCGTTCAATCCGTGAATATGAGCAACGCGAACAATTGGTGCCCTGCGTGGTACTGGGCTTTACCGCCAACGCCCAGCCGGAGGAAAGGCAACGGTGCGTGCAAGCCGGCATGGATGACTGCCTGTTCAAACCCATCAGCCTTACCGTATTAGAGCGCCAACTGGCACATATCGCCCCTGAAACCGTGCCCCAACGGCTGGACCTGGAATGCCTGGAAGCGCTGACCGGCGGTGATCCACAGTTGAGTCGACGCTTGCTGGAGGAGCTGCTGAGCAGCAGCCTTCACGACCGCAAGGTCCTTATCGAACTGCGGGATCGACACGCGCCCCCCTCGGACATCATTGAGCAAGCCCACAAGATCAAGGGTGCCGCCCGCATCGTTCAAGCCCATTCGTTGGCGGGGCAATGCGAAGCCTTGGAGCAAACCTGTTCTCGCAATGAGGAGTGGGCCGTGATCGAAAGCGGCATCAGGGCCCTGGAACAGCTCATGCTGGAATTGGAGAAGATGCTGCGGGTTCAACTCAATGAACTGCAAGCCCAATAGCACCAAAGCCCGTCGTGGCGGGAGCGAGCAAATGCGCTCCTACCGCGACCAGCATAAGTACCCACCGCTTCAGCAGTCGGTCAACTGCAGGAAAATCTCCGCCAGCCGCTCAATCCCCTCCTGGTCCTGAGGGGTAAAGCGGCCCAGCAATGGGCTGTCGAGGTCAAGGACACCAATCAGTTGGCCGTCCTTGACCAATGGCACCACCAATTCACTGTTCGAAGCGCTGTCGCAGGCGATATGGCCTGGGAACGCGTGCACGTCCTCCACGCGCTGGGTTTTCCGTGAGGCCGCAGCCGCACCACACACGCCGCGACCAAACGGAATGCGCACACAGGCGATCTGCCCCTGAAAGGGCCCAAGCACCAGCTCTTCGTTACGATTGAGATAAAAGCCAGCCCAGTTCAAGTCATCCAACTGGTTGAACAGGAACGCGGAAAACTGCGCACTGTTGGCAATAAAATCGCGCTCATCAGCCAGCAATGACTCCAGTTGCGCGCAGAGCATGGCATAGCCATCAAGGCCGCTGCCGGCCTGTTGTAAATCGATCATGGTTGACGTTCCAGCAATTTAAGACCCACCCAGTAACGGGCGAATTGATAGGCGCACCGGCCATTGCGGTTGCCGCGCCCAGTGGCCCAACGCACCGCGAGAACGTCAAGCTGCTCATCGCGCTGCCACTGCAAGCCGGCCTTGCTGGCCAACTCACCGATCCAGTGTTCCACCACATCCAGGAAATGCTCCTGGGTAAAGGGGTAGAACGACAACCACAAGCCAAAACGATCCGATAAGGCAATCTTGTCTTCAACCGCCTCGCTCGGGTGCAATTCGCCGTCCACGCGTTTCCAGTTGTCATTGTCGCTCTGGTTTTCCGGCACAAGGTGGCGACGGTTGGACGTGGCGTACAGCAGCACGTTTTCCGGCGCCTGTTCCAGGGAACCATCCAGCACGCTCTTGAGCACGCGATAGTCACCTTCGCCGGCCTCGAACGATAGGTCATCGCAAAACAAAATGAAGCGTTGTGGTAGCTTGACCAGTTGCTCGACCACCCGCGGCAGGTCAGCCAGGTGGTCACGCTCGATCTCGATAAGACGCAGGCCGGCGTTAGCGTGCTGGGCGAGCAAGGCCCGGACCATGGAAGACTTGCCGGTGCCACGCGAACCCCATAACAGGGCGTGGTTGGCGGGTAACCCATCAAGGAACTGTTGGGTGTTGCGCGCCAGTTGTTCACGTTGTTTGTCGACACCGATCAGGTCCGACAGGCGCATGTCCAGGCTCACTTCCAACGGTAACAGGAAGCCATTGCGACCTTCGCGCTGCCAGCGGGCGGCCAGGCATTGGTGCCAGTCGATCGCCTGGCGTGGGGCGGGTAACAACGGTTCCAGGCGAGCCAGCACCGCATCGGCGCGCTCAAGAAAGGCATTCAATCGAGAATCCACAGCTATTCCTCTGGCAACTTCTTGCAAAAGATGGCGTATTGGCAACCCTGCGGCAAACTGTAGGGCTGCATCAAACAAACGATTCATGCCGGGCGAGCCAAAGCTTGTGGATGTTCAGCTATGCTTGCCGGGCGAAGGGAAACGCTAAGTGGTTCAACACTCGATGGATATCAAGTTCGCCCACCGCTTGTCTTATAAACAAGCCAGATTGACTGTGCTGGTCGGTTTCGTCTTGGGAACCCTGCTCAGTCTGATCCAAATCGGCATTGATTATGCCAGTGAAGACGCATCCATCAACCGTGAAATACGCTCACTGATTGAAATCAGCCATAACCCGGCGTCAAGAATCGCCTACAACATCGATGCCGAACTCGCCCAGGAACTGACCTTGGGCCTGCTGCACTCCCCCGCCATCATCCGCGCGCAGTTGATCGACAACAATGGCGTGGTGCTGGCCGACGTCAACCGTCCGCGCAAGGAAAGCAACTATCGGCCGGTCAGCGATTTTCTGTTTGGTGCCAATCGCCAATTCGAAGACCGACTGTTTCTCAGCCATATGCCCAACGACTCCCTTGGTGTGTTACGCCTGGACGTCGATACTTATGCCTTTGGCAGCCGTTTCCTGCATCGCGCCGAGATCACTCTGCTCAACGGCTTCGCCCGCAGCCTGCTGCTCACCGGGATTTTGCTCGGCCTGTTCTACGTAATGCTCACCCAACCGCTGGTGCGCATTATCCGCGAGCTGAGCACACGCAAACAGGCGCGCCTGGATTGCCCACCGGGGCATGAACACGATGAAATCGGCGTGCTGGTCAGCGTCGCCAACCAACAATTCGAAAACATGGAAACCGAGATCCAGCAACGGCGCCATGCCGAAGATCGCCTCACGGAGTATTTGGGGCAACTGGAAAATATCGTTTCTGCGCGCACCCTCGAACTCAAGGCCAGCAACCAACGCTTGAGCCAGTCCAACGATGAGCTGGAGGCGGCGAAAATGACTGCGCTGGGCATGGCTCAGGCACGGGCAGCATTCCTGGCCAATATGAGCCATGAAATTCGTACGCCGCTCAATGGGTTGCTGGGCATGATTGCCCTCTCACTGGATAGCCCGCTGACCGCCGAACAGCGCCAGCAACTGTCCATTGCCCATGACTCAGGCAAAGTGCTGGTGGAGTTGCTCAACGATATTCTTGACCTGTCCAAGTTCGACGCCGGCCAGCTGGAACTGGAGCATATCCCGTTCGACCTGGGCTCATTGGTGGAAGATACCGCCAACCTGCTCTCGCAAAATGCCGCTCCGAGCGTGGAGCTGACCTGCCTGATCGACCCGCAATTTCCCGCCCAGGTGGTCGGCGACCCTACCCGTGTGCGGCAGATCGTCAGCAACTTGCTCTCCAACGCCTTGAAGTTCACCCGCTTTGGCCGCGTCGATGTGCGCCTGCGCGCCTTGGAAGGTCGGGTCAGCATTGAAGTGTGCGATACCGGCATTGGCATCGCCCAGGAAGCCCAGGTGAAAATCTTCCAGCCGTTCACCCAGGCCGGCGCTGGCATTACCCGCCAGTTTGGCGGGACGGGATTGGGCCTGGCGTTGACTCATAACCTGTGCGAAGCCATGCAAGGCCGCTTGAGTATCAGCTCGGAGGTGGGCTTTGGCAGCCAGTTCTGCGCCGACCTCCCACTGCCCGCGCATTTGCCTGCCATGCGCTATGCACCGCTCACGGGCGAGGTGATCGCCATCACCAACGCCGGCGGCGGGCTGACGGAGCTGCTCACCACGCTATTGCCCTCTTGGGGGCTGACCCCGCGCTGCTATTCCCAGGACGATGATTTGAGCGGACTGGCGCCCGACCTGTTGATCACCGACTGCCCTGAATGCTTGTTCCGCTTGCGCCCGGGCATCAGCGCGCCGATTCTGCTGGTTACCGCCTATGGTAACTTTTTGCCCAGCGAAGAAGTCACGGCCCTGGCGCCGCTGCAGCAACAAGCGCGCCCATTGAGCCGCAACGCGCTGTACCAGATCCTGCAACGCAACCTGCGCAGCGGCGCGCAACTGGTGCTCGACCCGGTCCAGATAGAAACCGCACCGCTTGCGCACCGCGCGCGCATCCTGCTGGTGGAGGACAACGCGGTCAATCAACTGGTGGCCAAGGGCATGCTCAGCAAGCTCGGGTGTGAGGTAATCGTCGCGGCCCATGGCGGCGAAGCCCTCAAGCTTCTGGAGGACCAGCGCTTCGACTTGGTGTTGATGGACTGCAACATGCCTGTGATGGATGGCTATGAGGCCAGCCGACAAATTCGCCGGAGCGGGCGTTGGCCGGACTTGCCCATTGTTGCCTTGACCGCCAACGCGATGGCCGAAGAACGCGAGCGTTGCCGGGCCGCTGGAATGAACGATTACCTGGCCAAGCCGTTTCGCCGTGAAGAACTCAACGCCTTACTGGAACTGTGGGTACCGAAGACAACCAGCCTCTGATGGGTACCCGCAATATTGCGGTCATTTGAGCAGGGCTTCGATCTCCTGGGTCAAGTCCTGGGGCTTGGTGGTTGGCGCAAAACGCTTGACCTGCTTGCCATCACGGCCAATGAGAAACTTGGTGAAGTTCCACTTGATGTTCTTGGAACCCAGCAGCCCCGGGGCCTGTTTTTTCAACTGCACAAACAACGGGTGGGCATCGCTGCCATTGACGTCGATTTTCTTGAACAGCGGAAAACTGACGCCGAAGTTCAGCTCGCAGAACTCGGATATCGCGCCTTCATTGCCGGGTTCCTGCTTGCCGAACTGGTTGCAGGGAAAGCCGAGCACCACCAGGCCCTGGTCCTTGTATTGCTGCCAAAGTTGCTCGAGGCCCTTGTACTGCGGTGTGAAGCCGCATTTGCTCGCGGTGTTGACCACCAGAATGGCCTTGCCGGCAAAGTCGGCCAAGGTCTTTTGCTCACCCTTGATAGTTGTGCAAGGGATGCTCAGCAGGGAGTCGCTCATGGCAATGCCTCAAGTCAGGGAAAGAAGAGCCTTATTTGTAGGAGCGAGCTTGCTCGCGAAAAACTATCAGACGCCGCGTTCATTCAGGAAACCCGCCGTATCGTTGACGTTTTTCGCGAGCAAGCTCGCTCCTACAGGGACCATGCAAGCCTAGCGCGGCACCAGCTCCAGGCATACCGAATTGATGCAGTAGCGCAGGCCCGTCGGCGGTGGGCCGTCCGGGAACACATGCCCCAAGTGTGCATCACACTTGGCGCAGGTGACTTCGGTGCGAATCATGCCGTGGCTGACATCGCGGATCTCGACCATCGCGCTGTCGGCGATCGGCTCATAGAAGCTGGGCCAGCCACAGCCGGAATCAAACTTCGCCTTGGAATCGAACAGCGGCTCGTTGCAGCAGATGCAGTGGTAGACGCCGTCGGTCTTGGTGGCGTTGTACTTGCCGCTGAACGGTCGCTCGGTACCCTTGAGACGGCACACGTTGTACTGCTCCGGGTCGAGCATCGCCTTCCATTCATCTACAGTTTTCTGCAACTTATCCATCGGTACACCTCGGCAACTGAAAAACCCTGATCTGTGTCTTTTCCATGGATCAGGCGGCACGTATGATTGCGCCTCTTCAAAACGCCAGTCTGGCACCCGCGCCATCGGCATTCAAACGTATTTGTGGGTGCGGGCCGTGCAGGCTTCACCCTACGGTAGTGCCTACGCCGTCGGGATCGTTCATTTTCAGGATCACATCGCCATGCAGGTCAGCAAATCGAACAAGCTCGCCAACGTCTGCTATGACATTCGCGGCCCGGTGCTCAAGCACGCCAAACGCCTGGAAGAGGAAGGCCATCGCATCCTCAAGCTGAACATTGGCAACCCGGCGCCGTTTGGTTTCGAAGCGCCGGACGAAATCCTCCAGGATGTGATCCGCAACCTGCCGACCGCCCAGGGTTACAGCGACTCCAAGGGCCTGTTCAGCGCGCGCAAGGCGGTGATGCAGTACTACCAGCAGAAGCAGGTCGAAGGCGTCGGCATCGAGGACATCTACCTGGGCAACGGCGTGTCCGAGCTGATCGTGATGTCCATGCAGGCGTTGCTCAACAATGGCGATGAAGTCCTGGTGCCAGCCCCGGATTACCCGCTGTGGACCGCCGCCGTGACCTTGGCGGGCGGCCACCCGGTGCATTACCTGTGTGATGAGGGCGCCGACTGGTTCCCGGACCTGGCCGACATCAAGGCCAAGATCACGCCCAACACCAAGGCCCTGGTGATCATCAACCCGAACAACCCCACTGGCGCCGTGTACTCCAGGGAAGTATTGCTGGGCATGCTGGAACTGGCGCGTCAGCACAACCTGGTGGTGTTCTCCGACGAGATCTACGACAAGATCCTCTACGATGACGCCGTGCATATCTGCACCGCCTCCCTGGCCCCGGACCTGCTGTGCCTGACCTTCAATGGCCTGTCCAAGTCCTACCGCGTGGCGGGTTTCCGCTCCGGCTGGATCGCCATCTCCGGCCCCAAGCACAATGCGCAAAGCTACATCGAAGGCATCGACATGCTGGCCAACATGCGCCTGTGCGCCAACGTACCGAGCCAGCACGCGATCCAGACCGCCCTCGGCGGCTACCAGAGCATCAACGACCTGATCCTGCCCCAAGGTCGCCTGCTGGAGCAACGCAACCGCACCTGGGAGTTGCTCAACGCTATCCCCGGCGTGAGCTGTGTGAAGCCCATGGGCGCGCTTTATGCGTTCCCGCGGATCGACCCGAAAGTCTGCCCGATCCTCAACGACGAGAAGTTCGTGCTCGACCTGCTGCTGTCGGAAAAACTGCTGGTCGTGCAAGGTACCGCCTTCAACTGGCCGTGGCCGGATCACTTTCGCGTGGTGACCTTGCCACGTGTGGATGACCTGGAGATGGCGATTGGTCGCATCGGTAACTTCCTGAAGTCCTATCGCCAGTAAGGCAATTGACGCTGTGCGACTCACAAAGAGTCGTACAGCGATTATCTGGCAACACTTCTGTGTCACTTACTTGCGGTTGTACTTCATTTGGCCCCTGCCAATGACGTGCCCCCTATAATCACGGGGCGACAGGGTAGCATCGGGTCGATCAGGGCTGACAATACAGGTCGGAAAATCCCTTCAAGGCCCTACGCCAACGGTGTAGGACACAGTTTGAAATAGTCCCCCGGTTGAATCACCCCATGCCGCACCTTATATACCCCGCAGTGAGCGACATATTAAGCATGAGGAGAATTCTACAACCATGATGCGCATCCTGCTGTTCTTGGCCACTAACCTGGCAGTCGTACTGATTGCCAGCGTCACCCTGAGCCTTTTTGGCTTCAACGGGTTCATGGCGGCCAATGGGGTTGATCTGAACCTCAATCAGCTGCTGATTTTCTGTGCAGTCTTTGGTTTTGCCGGTTCGCTGTTCTCGCTGTTCATCTCCAAGTGGATGGCAAAGATGAGCACCAGCACCCAGATCATTACACAACCCCGCACTCGCCATGAACAATGGCTGATGCAAACCGTGGAGCAGTTGTCTCAAGAAGCAGGCATCAAAATGCCCGAAGTCGGGATTTTTCCGGCTTATGAGGCCAACGCCTTTGCGACCGGCTGGAACAAGAACGACGCGCTGGTGGCCGTGAGCCAGGGCCTGCTGGAGCGGTTTTCGCCCGACGAAGTCAAGGCGGTGCTGGCCCACGAGATCGGTCACGTGGCCAACGGTGACATGGTCACCCTGGCGCTGGTACAGGGCGTGGTGAACACCTTCGTGATGTTCTTTGCGCGGATCATCGGCAACTTCGTCGACAAGGTCATCTTCAAGAACGAAGAAGGCCGTGGTATTGCCTACTTCGTGGCGACCATTTTCGCCGAGCTGGTCCTGGGCTTCCTGGCCAGCGCCATCGTGATGTGGTTCTCGCGCAAACGCGAGTTCCGCGCAGATGAAGCCGGCGCACGCCTGGCGGGCACCAGCGCAATGATCGGCGCGCTGCAACGCTTGCGCTCCGAACAGGGCCTGCCGGTGCATATGCCCGACAGCCTGACCGCCTTCGGCATCAACGGCGGCATCAAGCAGGGCCTGGCTCGCCTGTTCATGAGCCACCCGCCGCTGGAAGAGCGGATTGACGCACTGCGTCGCCGGGGCTGATAGCCGGATGACTCGACAAGGGGCGATCTGATCGCCCCTTTTTTGTGCCTGCTGATTTCACCGCTCTCTGTAGGAGCGAGCTTGCTCGCGAAAAACTCGCAGGCGCCGCGTTCATTTAGCAAGCACGCGTTATCGTTGACGTCTTTCGCGAGCAAGAACTAGGCGTCACCCTCGCTCCTTCAAAAGGAAAAACCCTTTTAGCGCCTGGTCAGCCGATAAGCACGCTCTTCAAGGCGAGTAACACCGTCCTGCAGGAACTTTCCGCTCTCCCTCAGGATGTCCCGCTCCTCCAGCCGCTCCAACGCCCAATGCAGTGCAAATAGCACCTGCACTTCCTCGTCCGTGACAGCAAAGGGTGGGCCGGCCTTCTGCGCCTGGTCGTAATCGAGGGTAATCAGCAACCCCTGGCAGCCTGAGGGCAGCAAGGCATTCAGGTGCTCGGCGTATTGCGCACGCATCAGCGGGGGCAATGCGATCAACGCGGCACGATCATATACGCCGCGGCAACCGACCAGCGCCTGCGCATTCAGGCTGAAGAAATCGCCACACCACAGTTCGATCTGGCCCGCCTGATAGACCTTGAAGGCGCCCTGCTGACTGATGTGCGGCACAAGCTCCTGCTCGCTGAAGAACGCCTCAACCGCCTGCTCCGACAGCTCCACGCCCATTACCGGGTACCCCTGGCTCTTGAGCCATACCAAGTCCAGGCTTTTGCCACACAACGGTACCAGCACCTTTGCCCCCTCGGGCAACCCCAGCACGGGCCAGTGCCGTTGCAGATAGGGATTGACCTCGTGCTGATGGAAGCCGATCTGATTGCTCGCCCAGCGGTCCTGCCAAAATTCAGGCTGCATGAATCACTCCGAAAATTCGATCAAAAGGCGCTAAAACTTATATTAGATTTAGATCGATGATCTGATTGAAGATGGCTCCATCTTAACCCTCAGGACTCTGCTCATGCTCCCCAGCCTGTTTATCTCCCACGGCTCGCCCATGCTGGCCTTGCAACCCGGTGCCAGCGGTCCTGCGCTGCAGCGCCTGGCTGCCGAACTGCCACGGCCCAAAGCCATTGTGGTGGCGTCGGCGCATTGGGAAAGCCCGGACCTGCTAGTCAGCGGCAGTGCTGCCCCCGAAACCTGGCACGACTTCGGTGGCTTTCCGCGCGAGTTGTTTGCGGTGCAATACCCCGCGCCGGGTGACCCACAGCTGGCCAGTGAGATCGTCGAGCTGCTGCACGCCGACGGTCTGGCTGTCAGCATTGATGAACATCGGCCCTTCGACCATGGCACTTGGGTCCCGCTGTCGCTGATGTACCCAGCAGCGGACATTCCGGTGGTGCAAGTCTCGCTGCCCAGCCGCCTGGGCCCCGCCCTGCAAACCCGCGTGGGGCATGCGCTCGCCAGCCTGCGCGAACAGGGTGTGCTGCTGATTGGCTCCGGCAGCATCACCCATAACCTGGGCGAACTGGACTGGCGCGCAGGGCCGGAAACGATCACCCCGTGGGCGCGGGAGTTTCGCGACTGGGTGGTCGACAAACTGGCGACCAATGACGACGCCGCCTTGCATGACTATCGGCGCCAGGCGCCACATGCCGTGCGCAGCCATCCCAGCGATGAGCATTTGCTGCCGCTGTACTTTGCGCGAGGTGCGGGCGCAGATTTCAGCGTAGCGCACCAGGGCTTCACACTGGGCGCCCTGGGCATGGACATCTATCGTTTTGGCTGACACCGCCACACCTGTGGGAGCTGGCTTGCCTGCGATAGCGGTGTATCAGTCACACACTGGCTTGCTGACTCACCGTTATCGCAGGCAAGCCAGCTCCCACAGTTGATCGCCTCGGAGACTAAAACATGAGGCAAAAAAAATCCCCGAACCAGTCGGGGATTTTTTATGTGCGATCAATCAGCCCAAGGGCGGATCAATCTTCGCGGTAGCGACGCAGCTTGAGCTGCTTACCGGCAACGCGAGTGTCTTTGAGCTTGGCCAGCAGTTTTTCCAGGCCGTCTTCCGGCAACTCCACCAGGGAGAAGCTGTCACGCACCTGGATGCGACCGATGGCTTCACGTGCCAGGCCACCCTCGTTGAGGATAGCGCCCAGCAGGTTCTTGGCAGCGATACCATCACGCGCACCCAGCGCGGTACGGCAACGAGCACGGCCTTCAGCCAATGGCACTGGAGCACGACGCTCACGGTCACCACGGTCTGGACGGTCACCGGAACGCTCTGGACGATCACCGCGTGGCGCGCTGTTCGGAACCAGTGGACGTTCTTTTTCGATGGCTGCCAGGGTCAGGGCCTGACCATTGGTAGCTTTGCGCAGCAGGGCTGCAGCCAGGGCACGCGGGGTGCAACCGATATCGGCGGTCAGGCGGTCCAGCAGGTCGCCGTGGGTCGATTCAGCGTCAGCCACCAGTGGCGCCAGGCTGTTGGTCAGTTTCTTGATGCGCGCATCGAGAACGGCCTGGGCATCCGGCAGGCGGACTTCGGCAACTTTCTGGCCGGTAACACGCTCGATCACTTGCAGCATGCGGCGCTCACGTGGAGTCACCAGCAGCAACGCACGACCTTCGCGGCCGGCACGGCCAGTACGGCCGATACGGTGAACGTAGGACTCTGGATCGTAAGGCATGTCAACGTTGAACACGTGGGTGATACGTGGAACGTCGAGGCCACGGGCAGCAACGTCGGTCGCCACAACGATGTCCAGACGGCCATCCTTGAGGGAGTCGATCACGCGCTCACGCTGGTTCTGGGCAATGTCACCGTTCAGCGCAGCGGCTTTGTAGCCTTTGGCTTCCAGGGCGCTGGCCAGGTCCAGGGTCGCTTGCTTGGTGCGCACGAACATGATCAGGGCGTCGAAGTCTTCGACTTCCAGCAGGCTCAATACAGCCGAGGTCTTCTGGTCAGCGTGAACCAACAGGTGAGCCTGTTCGATCGCGGTAACGGTCTGGGTCTTGGTCTGGATCTTCACGTGCTCCGGATCGCGCAGATGGCGTTCGGCAATGGCACGGATGGACTGCGGCAGGGTAGCCGAGAACAGTACGGTCTGACGGGTCGCTGGCAGCGCCTTGAAGATGACTTCCAGGTCATCCATGAAGCCCAGCTTCAACATTTCGTCAGCTTCGTCCAGAACCAGGTGGTTCACGGTCGACAGGACTTTTTCGTCACGACGCAGGTGGTCGCACAGACGGCCCGGAGTGGCGACAACGATCTGTGCGCCATTGCGGATTGCCTTGAGTTGTGGGCCCATAGGCGCGCCGCCGTAAACGGCCACAACAGTTACACCCGGCATTTGCTTGGCGTAGGTTTCAAAGGCGGTTGCTACTTGCAGCGCCAACTCACGGGTTGGCGCCAGGATCAGGGCTTGCGGCTCGCGCTTGGCAGGATCGATGCAATGCAGAATAGGCAGGGCGAACGCGGCGGTTTTACCGGTACCGGTTTGCGCCTGACCAATCATGTCCTTACCGGCCATGATGATCGGGATCGATTGCTGCTGAATCGCCGAAGGTTCTTCGTAGCCGGTCGCTGCGACGGCTGCAAGAATATTCGGGTTAAGATTAAAAGCGGCGAAGCCGCCGGTTTCCTGGGTCATGGGTCTGCCTCTAAGTGCATCCGCAAAGACCCATGCTCCAAAGCTGCGCATGCCGTGTTGAGACTCAAGAGTCGCCCTGGCTGCTTTGTCGGCGGGGATTTGCGAAAACGAATGAATGAAAAAGATTCGTCAAGGAAGAGTCCGCTGTGCGGACGTGCAGCCGAAGCTGACTTCGGGGAATTGCGCTACCTAAACGCGGCCCGGTTAAAGGCCGGCGCGCACTATACCGGAAATAGCTGAAAAAGGGAGCTTTTTTTATCGCCAGGCGCCGATAAACCGCACTGGGTCACGCGCTTTGCAGATCCGTGCGCCAGGGTCTATTTTTCAAAGGCCCGGCCCTGTTGGTCATCGAGCTTAAACGGTTCACCCACCCATTGAGACCCTTTGGTCTGAAACCTCACCTGCGCCCCGAGGGCACACCCGATGAATCAAGCCAGCAGTAGCCGTGTCAGCCGCGCACTTGAGGGCCATGTTCTATTGCTAGGCCTGGACCGCGTGACCAAGCGCAACGCCTTTGACCTGGATTTGCTCAATGAACTGAGCCTGGCCTATGGCGAATTTGATCGAAACGATGACGCACGGGTGGCCGTGGTGTTTGCCCATGGCGATCACTTCACCGCAGGGCTGGACCTGGCCAATGTCAGCGGCGTAATGGCCGGCGGCTGGCAACCGCCGCTGGGAGGGTGCGACCCGTGGGGGGTGTTTGCCGGCCCGCGCGTGAGCAAACCGGTGATCGTCGCCGTCCAAGGTTACTGCCTGACCATTGGTATCGAGTTGATGCTGGCGGCGGATATCAACCTCTGCGCCAGCAATACCCGCTTTGCCCAGATGGAGGTGCAACGCGGCATCTTTCCGTTTGGCGGCGCGACATTGCGCTTCCATCAGATTGCCGGCTGGGGCAATGCGATGCGCTGGCTGCTCACCGGCGACGAATTCGACGCCCATGAGGCCCTGCGCCTGGGGTTGGTGCAGGAAGTGATGGCCAGTGAAGACCTGTTGCCCCGTGCCATTGAATTGGCCAACCGCATTGCGCGCCAGGCGCCGCTGGGTGTGCAGGCAACGTTGATGTCGGCACGCTTGGCGCGTATGGAGGGTGAGGCCGTCGCAGCCGCCGCGCTACCGCCCATGGTGGACAAACTGCTCAACAGTGAGGATGCCAAGGAGGGAGTTCGGGCGATGATCGAGAATCGGCCCGGGGTGTTCAAGGGGATTTGAACAAACTGAATTAGCCGTCGGCAGTGAGGACCTCTTCGCGGGCAAGCCCGCTCCCACAGGGGATTGCATTTCAACACAGAGTGCAATTCGACTGTGGGCTTGCCCGCGAAAGCGTCCGAACTGACAACTAAGTTGCTGGCCGAATCGCCTTGATCAACGGCTGCAACGAATACCCCAATCGCGGCGCCAAGGCTTCGGCGCGGGCTGACAGCGCATCCAGGTCCAGCACCTGATCCAGCTCCGAAGGCACCAATAGAATCACATTGCCCTCCTTCACCGGCAGCTCCCAGTAATGCCTGTGGTACAACCCACGCAGCAACGCCGCCCCCAGCGGTTTGCCGTCATCGGTGGCCCACTGGTTGATCACCAGCCAGCCGCCGGGGTTGAGTTTCTTCTGACAGTTTTCCAGGAAGGTCCAGGCCAGATGCCCCACGCCCGGGCCGACATCGGTGTAGAGGTCGACGAAAATCAGATCGGCCGATTCAGCACTGTCGAGCAATTGCAGCGCGTCACCAATGCGGATGTACAAGCGCGGATCGTCATCCAGCCCCAGATATTCAATCGCCAGGCGCGGCACATCGGGGCGCAGCTCAATGGCTTCGACATCCTCCAGCGCCAGGAACTTGAGGCATGCCTGGGTCAACGTGCCCGCGCCCAGGCCGAGGAACAACGCACTTTCCGGCTGTTCATGGCACAACGCGCCGATCAGCATCGCGCGGGTGTAGTCGTACTCCAGCCAGCTCGGGTCAGCGGTGAACACACAGCTTTGCTCGATGGCGTCGCCAAATTCGAGAAAGCGGTAATCAGCCACTTCAAGCACACGGATCATGCCGAATTCATCATGGACTTCGGCCAGCAGGCGCTCGACACGCTCCTCGCTCATCACTACTCCTAAAGGGTTTACCGCACGACAAAGGCGCGATTGTCGGCCAAGCGGCAACCACAGGTCACGCACTAATTGCTGCTAACATTGACGCCCTAACATCCACCTGCAAACGAGTTCATGATGAGCCACCCCTGGAGTCCCGATAGCTGGCGAGCCCTGCCGATCCAGCAGCAACCCCGATACCCGGACGCCGCGCACTTGGAGCAAGTGGAGCAGAGCCTGGCGAGCTACCCGCCCCTGGTGTTTGCCGGCGAAGCCCGCGAATTGCGCCGTCAGTTTGCCGAAGTGACCCAGGGTCGTGCCTTCCTGCTGCAAGGTGGCGATTGCGCCGAGAGCTTCGCCGAGTTTTCCGCCGCGAAGATCCGCGACACCTTCAAGGTGCTGCTGCAGATGGCCATTGTCATGACCTTCGCCGCCGGTTGCCCGGTGGTGAAAGTCGGGCGCATGGCCGGCCAGTTCGCGAAGCCACGTTCGGCCAACGATGAAACCATCGACGGCATCACCCTGCCCGCCTACCGTGGCGATATCGTCAACGGCATCGGCTTCGACGAAAAAAGCCGCGTGCCAGACCCGGACCGCCTGTTGCAGTCCTACCACCAGTCCACCGCCACCCTCAACCTGCTGCGCGCCTTTGCCCAGGGCGGTTTTGCCGACCTGCACCAAGTGCACAAATGGAACCTGGATTTCATCGCCAACTCCGCCCTCGCCGAAAAGTACAGCCAACTGGCCGACCGCATCGACGAAACCCTGGCCTTCATGCGCGCCTGTGGCATGGACAGCTCGCCGCAATTGCGCGAAACCAGCTTCTTCACCGCCCACGAAGCGTTGCTGCTCAACTATGAACAAGCCTTCGTACGCCGCGACAGCCTGACCAACGATTACTACGACTGCTCGGCGCATATGCTGTGGATCGGCGACCGTACCCGTCAGTTGGACGGCGCCCATGTCGAGTTCCTGCGCGGGGTGAACAACCCGATCGGCGTGAAAGTCGGACCGAGCATGAACCCGGAGGACCTGATCCGCCTGATCGACATCCTCAACCCGGATAACGACCCCGGCCGCCTCAACCTCATTGCCCGTATGGGTGCAGGCAAGGTCGGCGACCATTTGCCCAACCTGATCCGTGCCGTGCAGCGCGAGGGCAAGCAGGTGCTGTGGAGTTGCGACCCAATGCACGGCAATACCATCAAGGCCAGCAGTGGCTACAAGACCCGCGACTTTGCGCAGATCCTTGGCGAAGTGAAGGATTTCTTCCAGGTGCACCAGGCAGAAGGCAGCTATGCCGGCGGGATCCATATCGAGATGACCGGGCAGAACGTCACCGAATGCATCGGCGGCGCACGACCGATCACCGAAGATGGCCTGTCAGACCGCTACCACACCCATTGCGACCCACGGATGAATGCCGATCAGTCGCTGGAGTTGGCGTTCCTGATTGCCGAGACCTTGAAACAGGTAAAGCGCTGACGTTTTATCGACGGGGATGACGCCATCGCGGGTAAGCCCGGCTCCCACATTTGAACGCGTTTCTCTGTGGGAGCCGGGCTTGCCCGCGATAGGGGCCTTAAAGGCTGACATCCCGGTTCAGCATCGCAGCCCTCAACCGGGCAGCACTGGGCCGCTGGCAATTGAGCTGGATCTGTTCCAGCCCTAGCCAGTCGGCCATCTTTCGCAGGTTCAAGGCCAGCGCCAACATACCTTCCTCATCCAGCCCAGGTTCTTCCTCGTGCACGGCATGCACGGCCAGGCGCTCATGGGCACGCTCGGCCCGCAGGTCGACGCGTGCGGCAATGCGTTCGTTGTGGAGAAACGGCAGGACGTAATAGCCGTACACGCGTCTTTCTTGCGGAGTGTAGATCTCCAGGCGATAGCGAAAGTCGAACAAGCGCTCGGTGCGGCTGCGCTCCCATATCAGCGAATCGAACGGCGACAACAATGCACTGGCCGGCACGTTGCGCGGCAGTTTGGGCGCCGCCAGGCAATACGCTGGTTGTTTCCAGCCCCGCACCTGGCACGCCAGCAGTTGCCCATCCTCAACCAGCTCGGCCAAGCGGTTGCGGCTGTCGGCGGGGTCGAGGCGAAAATAATCGCGCAGGTCTTTTTCAGTGGCGACACCCAATGCAGTCGCACTGTGCAACAGCAAGCCACGCTGCGCTTCACCTTCACTCATGGAGACCCTGAGCACCTCTGCGGGAATAACACGCTCGGGCAGATCATAAAGCCGCTCAAACCCTCGACGACCGGCAACCGTGACCAGGCCAGCGGCGAAGAGCCATTCCAGCGCGTGCTTTTCATCACTCCAATCCCACCAGGGACCGGCACGCTCCTCGCGGGTCGACAAGCTACCCGCCCCCACGGCGCCCTGCTGTTCGACGGTGCGCAACACGCGCTGAATCGTCGCCTGTTGCTCACGGCCAAAACGTGCCATCTGCGAATAGATCCCCTGCCCTTGCCGGGCGCGCTCCATGCGCCAACCCATCAACGGGTACAGCGCCAAGGGCAGCAGTGACGCCTCATGCCCCCAGTATTCAAACAGAGAACGCCGCCGCCCCTGGCTCCAGGCCGCCTGCTCAAGAATCGATGGGGAATAAGAACCAAGGCGGGAAAACACGGGCAGGTAGTGGGAACGCACCAGCGCATTGACCGAGTCGATCTGTAAAACGCCCAGGCGTTCGATCAAGCGGTTGAGGTGCGTGGCCTTTATCTGTGCAGGCGCCTGGCGCCCGGAAAACCCTTGGGCAGCCAGCGCCATGCGTCGAGCTTGCTTGAGTGAAATACACAGGTCGGCGGGCATGGCAATCTCCATAGAACCTCGCCCCCTACCCTACTGCATCCGGGCTTATTTTCGCAGCGGATCTTCCCAGAAATGCCGATGGCTTTCCTGCTCGACGTCGGCGCGATTGAGTCCGATGTCCTTGAGTGCGTCATCGCTCAGGGTCGCCAGCATCTGCCGCTCCTGATGCAACAGCTGCCAACGCGCGAATGTGTGAAAAAGCCCAGCAAACAGCCAGTTATCCGTCGATATGAAACCTTTTTGACCTTTCATCTTCTCGCCCTCCAGTGGGGATGACGACAGTGTGTGCTTGGCATTATGATCAATCCAACGAATGTTTCTTATGCATTACATCTCAGAGATTGATCAATTGTCCGCCTATCCCAGCATCGACACAGACGTGCTGCGCACCTTCGTCGCCATTGCCGACCAGGGCGGTTTCACCCGTGCCGGCGAGACGGTCAATCGCACTCAATCGGCGGTTAGCATGCAGATGAAGCGTCTGGAAGAAGACGTGTTGCAGCGCAAACTGTTCGAGCGCGATGGCCGGCAGGTACGGCTCACGCCCGAAGGCCAGGTGCTGCTGGGTTATGCGCGGCGCATCCTGAAATTGCACAGTGAAGTGTTCAATACCCTGCGCGAGCCGCATATGGTGGGATTGGTGCGCATCGGCACGCCGGATGACTATGTGATGCGCTTTCTGCCAGGGATCCTGAAACAGTTCTCCAAAGCCTACCCACTGATTCAAATCGAAATGCACTGCGAAGCATCGACCGTATTGATGCAACGGCGGGACTTGGCGCTGACCGTAATCAGCCGCGAGCCCGGCAATGATCTGGGTGAGTTGTTGCGTACCGAACGCATGGTATGGGCAGCATCACCGTGCTTTTGTGTGGAGGAGCACGATGCCCTGCCTCTGGCGGTGTCCGGCGACGAGTGCCTGTACACCCATTGGGCACGTGCGGCATTGGACGCGGCCGGGCGAGATTATCGCCTGGCCTATCACAGCTCTAACGGAGCAGCGATCCTGGCGGTGGTGAGTGCGGGCCTGGCGGCGATGGTCAGCATGGAAAGCCTGGTCACCGACGACCTGCGAGTGCTCGGCAGCGACGAAGGCTTCCCGACTTTGCCGTCGATGAACCTGCGCTTGCTGCGTAACCCGCAGATGACCTCGCCGATCACCGAGTGCCTGGCGGACTACATCGTCGAAGGCTTCAAACTTTAAAGGTAAGCATCACCGCGCACACCACCAAAAAGCCACAGAACAGGCCGCGCAACAGGCGCTCCGGCAAGGCATGAGCCACTTTCACGCCCCAACTGATACTCAGCAGGCCACCCACCGCCAGCGGTAGGCCGATCATCCAGTCCACCTCGTGGTGCCAGGCATAGGTGACCAGGGTCACACCGGTACTGGGCAACGCCAAGGCCAACGACAACCCTTGGGCAACCACTTGAGTAGTGCCGAACACACTGGTGAGTACCGGTGTGGCCACCACCGCGCCGCCGACCCCGAACAGCCCGCCCATGGAGCCGGATACCGCGCCCAAGACGCCAAGCCAGGGCCAGGAATAACGCATTTGCGTGGTGGGCGGCGCGTTGCGGGTAAACATGCGCAGCAGGTTGTAGGCAGACAGCGCCACCAAGAACGCAATAAAACCAATGCGCATGGCGCCCGCATCCAGCCCCACCGCCCAGATCGATCCCAGCCAGGCAAAGCAAAAGCCGGTCACACCCAAGGGTAAGGCGTGACGCAACTCGATGCGGTTACGTTGGTGATAGCGCCACAGGGCGAGCATCACGTTCGGCACGACCATGACCAAAGCGGTGCCCTGGGCAATTTGCTGATCCAGCCCGAACAACACGCCGAGTACCGGGATAGCAATCAGCCCGCCGCCGATGCCAAACAGCCCACCCACGGTGCCCAACGCCGCACCCAATGCCAAGTACATCACTAGATCCCACACCGCTCGCTACTCCGCAATTCCAAGCTTTGCATGCTACGCAGTCGGCTCTGGCGCGGAAACGCACAGCAACGCACAATGGCTGTGCCAATCTCGCATAAGCGTCGAGCCATGAACCCCAACACCTTGACCGACCAACTCAGCCTGTTTCTGGATGTGCTGGAAGCCGGCAGCTTTTCCGCCGCCGCACGCCGCCATCCGCTGACACCTTCCGCCGTGGCCCGGCGCATCGACAGCCTGGAAAGCTCCGTGGGTAGCCGCCTGTTCCAACGCAGCACCCATGCGGTGGTGCCCACCTCGGCGGGCCTGGCCTTTGCCGAGCGGGCACGACGGATTGTCAGCGAGTTGCAGCTGGCGCGGGCTGAAGCGGTCTCGCTGAGCCATGCGCCGGAGGGGTTGATACGGGTCGATGCGCCCGCAGCATTCGGCCGCCGGCATCTGGCGCCGGTCATTGCGGACTTTTTAAACCTGTACCCAGGACTGGACGTGCACCTGCACTTGATCGACAGCTTTGTCGATATGCAGGGCGCGCATCTGGGCAAGGTCGATCTGGTTCTGCGCGCTGGGCATATTGTCGATACCCGGCTGGTCGCTACGCCGTTGGCGAGCATTGTGCGTATCGCCTGCGCCAGCCCCGCGTACCTGAAAAGCCGTGGCACGCCGGCCCATCCTCGAGAGCTGAGCGAACATGATGGCCTGGACTGGGACGGGCTGGCGCCAATGTTCGCCTGGCGCTTCGAACTGGACGGGCGTCGCACCACCTATCGCCCCCGGCGCATCCGCATGAGCGCCAACAATGCCGAAGCCCTGCTTTCGGGTGCACTGGCCGGGCTGGGCATCGCTCACCTGCCGACCTGGTTGGCCAGTGAATACCTGGTACGCGGTGAACTGTTGCCGCTGTTTTGTGAAGACGGTTTGCCGAGCCCGGAAACCGCCGGCATTTATGCGCTGCGCCTGGAGCAACAGCCCAATGCGCGCAGCCGATTGTTGCTTGAATATCTCAAATCCCGTTTCAGCCCGGTGCCGCCCTGGGATCAGGCATTGCAAAGTGGCTTGGTCTGACGCCTCCGGCAAGAATTACCTGGCGCATTAAAGATTTGCCCGCTAGATTCCAGGCCAGACATGCTTTTTCGAGACGCCACCATGAGCAAAAACCCTGATCCTTGCGAATCGCTGTTGCTGGACAACCAGCTGTGCTTCGCCCTGCACTCTACTTCATTGCTGATGACCAAGGTCTACAAGCCGCTGCTCCAAGCCATCGGCCTGACCTACCCGCAATACCTGGCCATGATGGTGCTGTGGGAAGAGGATGAATTGACCGTCAGCGAAATCAGCAGCCGCCTGCTGACGGACCCAGGCTCCATGACGCCACTGCTCAAGCGCCTGGAAGCCGAGGGCCTGCTCAACCGTACCCGCAGCCGCGAAGATGAACGAGTGGTAGTCGTGGAACTGACCGACACCGGGCGCGCCTTGCAGGAGAAGGCCAAGGATGTTCCGCAATGCATCCTGGGCGCCAGCGGGATGGCGCTGGAGCAATTGCGCAAGCTGCAAGGAGACCTGATCGCGTTGCGCGCCAATCTGCAAACCAGCCTCTGACGCAACACACACCTAAAAAGTGGGAGCTGGTTTGCCTGCGATGGCCATAGGTATCTACACAACTTCGGCACGACGCTAAATCTGTGGCGAGGGAGCTTGCTCCCGTGACGGCCTGGCAGCCGACACAGATATAACTGATGCCCCGCGATCCAATGTGGGAGCTGGCTTGCCTGCGAAGACGGCCTGACAGTCAACACAGTTGGACCGTGTACATATCCATTCCTGCGGTAACGGCCACTTAGGGTTCCGCTTTTACAGCGGCTCACTTTTGAAAAGCCGGAATGCCGGCCCAGACAAAAGTAAGCAAAACGCTCTTGCCCCACCACTCGGCACCTCGCCCAGGCTCGGTGTGCCTGTAATCCGCCAGCGTGGTTTAACGGGGCGCCTAAGATCAAAAGCAGATCAAGATAAAGAGCGGCTCGCTTCGCATCGTGGTTACCGTTGAGCTAACAGAGTTATGTAGATACCTATGCTGGGATTGCGGTACATCAGTCAACAATGCATTGACTGACACACCGCAATCGCAGGCAAGCCAGCTCCCACTTTTTGCTCTGCGGTGCCCTCAATTTTTTCAATCAGCCAAAAAACTGAAAAATTAACTTGCGCACTAAACATTAGCGCTATACATTTACCTCACCAACTACTTAGCGCGCAAATGTTTAGCGCTAAACATACAGAGGAACGCCCCATGCAAACGCTCTATACCGCAGTAGCCACCGCCACTGGCGGCCGTGATGGTCGCGCCGTTTCCAGCGACAATATCCTCGACGTCAAACTGTCGACTCCCAAGGAGTTGGGTGGCGCCGGTGGCCAGGCCACTAACCCCGAGCAATTGTTTGCTGCCGGCTACTCCGCCTGCTTTATCGGCGCACTGAAATTCGTTGCCAGCCAGACCAAACGCAAAATCCCGGATGACGCTTCGATCACCGCCCACGTTGGCATCGGCCAGATCCCTGGCGGCTTCGGCCTGGATATCGACCTGCATGTCAGCCTGCCGGGCCTGGCCCAAGATGACGCGCAAAGCCTGGTCGACGCCGCGCACCAGGTCTGCCCGTACTCCAACGCCACCCGTGGCAACGTTGATGTGCGCTTGCATGTAACGGTCTGAAAAACAGACGCCCATGAAAAAGCCCGACTCAAAGTCGGGCTTTTTTCGTATCGCCGGGGCCAGAATTACTTCTTGGCGCGACCTTTGTACGAACCACCTTCACGGGTGTCGATCTCGATCATGTCGCCGATTTCGATGAAGTCTGCAACGCTCAGCTCGGTACCGTTCTTCAGTTTGGCAGGCTTCATCACCTTGCCGGAAGTGTCACCGCGAGCGGAACCTTCGGTGTAGTCAACCTGACGCACGATGGTGGTCGGCAGCTCTACGGAAACCAGGCGATCTTCGAAGAAGATAGCTTCGCAGACGTCTTCCATGCCTTCTTCGATGAACGGCAGAACGGCTTCGATATCTTCAGCGTTCAGCTCGTACATGGTGTAGTCGGTAGTGTCCATGAACGTGTAGGTGTCGCCGCTGATGAAGGACAGGGTCGCTTCTTTGCGGTCGAGGATTACGTCGTCCAGTTTGTCATCGGCGCTGTAGACGATCTCGGTCTTGTAACCGGTCAGCAGGTTCTTCAGCTTGGTCTTCATGATTGCGCTGTTACGACCAGACTTGGTGAACTCAGCTTTCTGAACCAGCCAAGGGTCGTTTTCGAGACGGATCACTGTACCGGGTTTCAGTTCTTTACCAGTTTTCATTGCGTATATCCGAAATTTGGATGGGATTGACAAAAATCAAGGTGGCGTATCATATCCAACTTTCATAAAACTGTACCAGCGCCGTCGCAAGATCGGCCTGCAAGCCTTGTTCCAGACACCACTTCTCAGCGTGCTGGGTGAGCTCGGGCCAGTGTTCCAGCAGCATTTTCCAGGACTGAGCCATATCGCCATCAGCGTTCCAGGCTTGCCAAAGCGTGAAGACGGCAGCCTTGGCGGCCGGTGAAAGTGCGGCAGTGTACAGTTCCAGGAAGGCATCGAGCTTGTCCAGGTGGATGTCTTCGTCCTGGCGGTAGATGTGCCATAGCATTGGCCTCCCCGCCCACTGGGCACGCACGAACGAGTCTTCGCCCCGTACGGCGTTGAATTCGCAGCACCATAGCAATCGGTCATATTGCTCCTGACGCACGAATGCAATGACCTGAACGGTCAGCGCGCCGCGCACCTGAATGTCTCCCGCCGACAAACTGCTCACCCCCAGCCAGCGTTGCACATCCCCCAGAATGCGCCCTTCCGGCACCAGCAAGTGCGTCCCACGCCCATCGGCTGCCAGCACGTCCAGCCAGCCGGCCAACCCGTCATTCTCATAGGCAAACAGCGACATCAAACGCGCGCCGGCCGTCGGAGCAACGCCCAGGCTTTGCAGGAACTGTTGCTGCGCGGCGGCGTCCTGTTGAAACGCCTGGCGTCGCTCCAACAAGCCGGCTTCACGCAACAGGCCGCCAGTGCCAGGGCGAAACCCGGGGAAGAAAAAGTATTTCTGCACGCCTTTGTACTTCACCGAAGGCAAGCGATGACAACCCACCACCCAGTCTTCAGCGCTGAGGTAATCCAGGTTCATCCACAATGGCGCACGTTCACACTCGGCCATGCGGTCCATGTACTGAGGCGGTAGCTGGCAAGCGAACGCAGCAATCACCACATCGGCCGGGTGCGCGCCTGGCCATTCGGCCGGCCAGTGACACACTTCGACGCCCTCTTGCCATTGCTGGCCCACCTGCACATCAATGTCCGGGCACATGCGTTCGAAGGCCCGCAGGTCATCGACCCACAAGCGCACGTCACAGCCATGCTCCACCACCAACTGCCGGGCCAGGCGCCAGGTCACGCCGATGTCGCCGTAGTTGTCGACGACACTGCAAAAAATATCCCAGCGGGCTTTCATTCCGGGCTCCATCGATCAAAGGTTCGATTGTCCGCATAAATGCGTGGATGCAGAAGGCTTGATCGCGATTATTCTGCACGGAGGCTGTGCGACAATCACCGTCATGCCGTCAATGCCTGCCAGGAGGCTCTTATGTCTGACCGTCCGTTATCGCTGCTCAAACTCTGCATCGCGATTGCCGCAGGCGTGTGGCTAGGGTTTATCGCCATTGCGCTGACCACCTGGCTGGCGTCTCGCTACCTGTTCCCCCAGAGCCTGGCGCCGGTGGCACAGGCGGTTCAGCAATTGGGCAAACCGGCGATGGTTGAGCCGCAGCCACCGAACCGTCTGTTCGAACAGTACCAACAGAACCTGCAAAAACAGGCACAACAACAGGCCCTGGACCAGGCCCGAAGCAACGCGCGTAACCTGTCCAACCCCAAATGCCAGTTCTGGCTGCAACAAGACCAGAACGCCCCCAATGAAAAGACGCGGGCCAATGTCCTGCAATTCTGCGATTGATGCCAGATACCGCCATGAATAAACACGCCGTGCTCCAGTTGATCCTGGAAAAGCTCACCGTCGACCTCGACATCGTCCAACGCGCCGCGCAGACCGCCTACGAAACCGCGACCCACGAAGAAAACATTGCCGAGAACAAATACGACACCCTCGGCCTGGAGGCTTCGTACCTGGCCACCGGGCAGGCCCGGCGAGTGGAGGAGATCAAGCAATCGCTGGTACTGTGCCAGCAACTGCAGCTACGTGCATACGATGATCGACGCGGGATAGAGATAGGCACGCTGGTGGGCCTGGAAGACGAGGACGGTCGCCAGCAATGGCTGTTCCTGGCGCCGGATGCAGCGGGTTTGAAAGTGGATGTGGTCGGGCAACCGGTGACCGTCATCACGCCGCGCTCGCCGTTGGGCAAAGGCCTGCTGGGCAAGCGTATCGATGAAGAGGTGGAGATTCTGGTGGCCGGCGCTCGGCAGCACTTTACGGTTACCGAGGCCAGATAACCTACACCCCTGTAGGAGCGAGCTTGCTCGCGAAGAAACGCAAGGGCGCTGCATGCTACCTGGCGCCCCGCGTTAACGTTGGCGATCTTCGCGAGCAAGCTCGCTCCTACAGGGTCATCGCGGTCAGTGGACGGGCAATTCAACGCCGTCGAACAACTCTTCCAGCTCTTGCTTGTTGTGGCACTGGATCGCCTTGGCCATCACTTCACGGGTCAGGTGCGGTGCGAACTTCTCGATGAAGTCGCACATGAAGCCGCGCAGGAAGGTACCGCGACGGAAACCGATCTTGGTCACGCTGGACTCGAACAATTCGCTGGCATCCAGCACCACCAGGTCTTTGTCCAGGTTGGTGTCGACCGCCATCTTGGCGACGATCCCGACGCCCAGGCCCAGGCGAACATAGGTCTTGATCACGTCGGCATCGGCAGCGGTGAACACCACCTTGGGCGTGAGGCCGCGATGGCTGAACGCTTCGTCGAGCTTGGAACGGCCGGTAAAGCCGAACACGTAGGTCACGATCGGGTATTCAGCCAAGGCTTCCAGGGTCAGCTTCGGCAGCTTGGCCAAAGGGTGCCCCTGGGGCACAACCACGCAGCGGTTCCAACGGTAGCAGGGCATCATTACCAGGTCGCCGAACAATTCCAGGGCCTCGGTGGCGATGGCAAAATCGACGGTGCCGTCAGCGGCCATTTCGGCAATCTGCATCGGCGACCCCTGGTGCATGTGCAGCGCTACGTCCGGGTATTGCTTGATGAAATCACGGATCACCGGCGGCAATGCATAGCGCGCCTGGGTGTGAGTGGTGGCGATCGACAAGGTGCCTTTCTTCTCGTTGGAGAACTCCTGGGCGATCTGCTTGATGCTTTCGACTTTACGCAGGATCTCGCCGGCGGTGGTGATGATGCGCTCGCCAGCTGGAGTGACGCGGGTCAAGTGTTTGCCGCTGCGTGCGAAGACTTCGACGCCCAACTCGTCTTCGAGCAGGCGGATCTGCTTGCTGATACCAGGCTGCGAGGTATAGAGGCTTTGAGCGGTAGCGGAAACGTTGAGGTCGTGGTGCGCCACTTCCCAGATGTAGCGCAGTTGTTGAAGCTTCATATGAATCCCTCAAAGCAGATAGACGCCACGGGTATCAGCGACGGTATATAACTATATTAAAGGTTTAACGGATAAATCTAGAACTTTTTATCGTTTTTACCGATCAACTATCGTCACTGCGCCGACGCTGCAGCGACGGCACCAGGTAAACCGGCACCGGGGACAACTGCAACACCCGTGCGGCGGTACGCCCAAGGGGGACGGCCACGCCGGTTGCCTGGCTATGACTGCCTACGACCAGCAAGTCGACGGACAGTTTTCGCAACTGGTCGAGAATCACCTCGCAAGGGTCCCCCTGGATAACCTTGACCGAGCGAATCCATTGCAGGTCCTGTTCCCCTTCCTCCCACTCCTCGCGAAAGCTGTCCAGCACGCGCTGTTCAATCGTCGCCATCACCGTGCTCAGCCCCTTGCTCTGCCATTCGCTCAAGGCGGTTTCATCAAGGTAGCTCTGCAACACCGATTCGGCGAACAAGCCAATGGGCTCGACCACGTGGATCACATACAGGTCAGCCTTGAACGTTCGCGCCAGCGCCACTGCATGTTGCATCACATAGGGTGCATACAGACCGAGGTCCGTGGCAAACAGCATCGAGCGAATCATAAAACCTCCTGGACTGCCAGGATGGCGGGAATTGAATGAGCTTAGCAGCTAGCTCTCGGTCTGGATTCTCAACTCATTGCTGATGCCATGGGGCACGTGCCCGGTGGCCACTACCTCCCTGGCTTTCTCGCAATGGCCGGCCTGGTCATCGAAAAACACATCGGCGGCAAAGGCTTCCAGAAACGCGGATTTTTCCAGGCCACCGAGGAACAGCGACTCGTCCAGGCGGATATCCCACTCGCGCAACGTGCGGATCACGCGTTCATGGGACGGTGCCGAACGTGCGGTGACCAATGCGGTACGGATCGGGCAGGCCTCATCGGCAAACTCGCGTTGCAACAGGTTCAGTGCCGCCAGGAAGCCCTTGAACGGACCGCCGTGCAAAGGCTGGCGCGCCGACTCTCGCTCGCTGGCCTGGAAGGCTGCCAGCCCGCCGGCCTGGTAGACACGCTCGGACGCATCGGAGAACAGCACGGCATCGCCATCGAATGCGATGCGCAGCTCTTCGCTGGAAGCGCGGCGCGGGCCGCCGGACAAAATCGTCGCGGCCGCAAACCCGGCATCGAGGGCACTGCGCACATCTTCAGCATGGGTGGAGAGAAACAGATGACAACCGAAGGCGGCCAAATAGGGATAGGGACTACGCCCGCCTACAAAAGCGGCGCGGGAAATATCCAGGCCGTAATGCTGGATCGAGTTGAACACCCGCAGCCCGGTATCGGCACTGTTGCGCGACACCAACACCACCTCGACCCGCGCACGCCCCAGGCTGGCATTCAGGCTCAGCAGCTTCTTGACCAGCGGGAAGGCATCGCCAGGCTCGAGGGTTTCTTCCTCGTGCTCGATCTGGTATTTGCGGTAAGCCTCGACCCCTTCAGCCAGATAAACCTTGTGGCTGTCACTCAGGTCGAACAGCGCTCGTGAGGAAATCGCCAGCACCAGTTTGTCAGCCAATCCCTTCACCATGGTAGTTCCCCCCAATCAGCGGTTGTGCCGATCAATAAAACTCAAGGCCTGATAGAGCGCCTGCATGCGTGGCAGTTCGCAACCGGCCGCTTTGGCAGCGGCCAAGGGGCGGGCGTAGATGGCCGCCAGCTCCAGCGGCCGCTTGTGCAGATGGTCGTGGTACATGCTGGGCAGGTAGTCGTCCATGGTTTCTGTCATGGCGAACATCTGCCCAGCGTAACTGGCAGGAATTTCATGCCCGCAGGCATGAGCGCCCTGCACCACCTCGGCCATCAGCGCCTGGATCAACTCGCGGCTGGACTCATCTGCCATCATGGCCGTGGTGCCCGTACCCAGCAACACAGAGAGGCCATTGAACGGCACGTTCCAGACCAGCTTGTGCCAACGCGCCAGATCCACATTGGCCATGGCCTGGGACTCGATGCCAGCTTGATGAAACAGCCCGGCGCCGGCTTCGACAATCGCCTGTTGCCGCACCTCATCGTTGGCCGCCGTGCCACTGTGATAGCCCAGGTTGACCCGGCCCAGCGCCTGATGCTCGACCACACCGGGGGCCGAGCGGTGCACACCGATGTAGCACAGGCCGCCCAACAGATGTAGCGACGGCGGCAGGTGTTCACGCAGGCTGTCTTCCACATCGAGGCCGTTTTGCAAGAGCACCACTTTGGCGTCCGGCGCCGCCACCTGGGCGATGGTTGGCGCCAAGTCCACATTGCCGGTGGACTTGGTGCCCACCAGTAGCCAGTCGCACGGCGGCATGTCGGCGGCGCTGGCATAGGCCTGCACCGGATGCAGATGCAGTTGCCCATGCACCGTACTGTTGACGTGCAGGCCATGCCTGCTCACCGCGGCATATTCGCTGCGCAACAGGAAATGCACATCGAAGCCGGCACGCGCCAGCATCAGTCCGTAGTAACCACCAATGGCACCGGTACCGATAATGCCAATGCGTGGCGACGGGGCTGCAACTGCTGTCATGGCAAATCCTCTGGTATTCGATTGAGCGCCTGGTTTACGCATTCAGCGAGGTCGGATGCTGTAAGACGTGCCTGTAATTGCCCAAGGAATTGACCCTCGCACACCAAGAACAACGCCGGCAAATGAAAGATCTGGTAGCGTTCCACCGCACCGCCGTTGTGCCCGGCATCCACCCAGCACACGCGGTCCACCGGCAAGTGCCAGCCAGGCAACTGCTGGCGTGCCCAGCGGCAACTGGCACAACCGACACTGGTGAACACTACCAGCGAAATACCTGGCAATCCCAGCAATTGCTGGTCAATATCCAGGTCGGTCAATTCCAGTTCCTTCACTATACTGCTGCCATTGCCGTCAACTGGACGGCGCTCGGAGTCCGTGTACATGGGTCGTTTTTTACCTCACCCTGATGATGTCGCTGTCGAGTTGATCCAACGTCCCTCTCCCGCCCTGCCCCGCCAACGCCTGCATACTATCGGCCGCGGCGGCGTCGCCTGCAATTGGCCACGTGCCTGGCGCGCCGGCACGGCGGTTGATCTGCATATCCCTTCCCTGGGGCCCAGCGCCCGTTATCCGGGCTATGTCGCCTGGTGCCGCAAAGTCGAACAGGGCTATCGCATCGGTATTTGCTTTACCGATGAACACGCCTTGTTCGGTGCGCGAATGGGTGAGCAAGTGTGCCAGATCGAGCGTTACTGCCGCCTGCACGAAGATGCCGAGCCAACGCCTGCGCAACTTGAAGCCATGGCCCGTGACTGGGTGTCGCGCCATGCTGGCGAGTTCTCCCATGAGGCGATTGTGCAGCCAGCGCTGGATTAAACCGGGCTTTGCCCATTGTCGCGGGCCCGTGTTACGCGCTAAGGTTCCTCCCCCCTGCATTCAAATCATGCTGTGCCCGCCGCACGGGGATAGCTGGCGGCCGGCACCCGTGACCCTGGCGAGTAACACGATGGCTGATTTACCGATCAATGACCTTAACGTTGAATCCAACGAGACCCTGATCACCCCCGATCAGCTCAAGCGCGAAATCCCCCTGAGCGACGCTGCCCTGCAGACCGTCACCAAGGGCCGCGAAGTCATCCGTGACATTCTCGACGGCACCGACCACCGCCTGTTCGTGGTGATCGGGCCCTGCTCTATCCACGACCTCAAGGCCGCCCACGAATATGCCGAGCGCCTCAAGGTGCTGGCGGCAGAGGTGTCCGACACCTTGTACCTGGTCATGCGCGTGTATTTCGAGAAACCGCGTACCACCGTCGGCTGGAAAGGCTTGATCAACGACCCATACCTGGACGACTCCTTCAAAATCCAGGATGGCTTGCACATCGGTCGCAAGCTGCTGCTGGACCTGGCTGAAATGGGCCTGCCCACCGCAACCGAAGCCCTCGACCCGATCTCCCCGCAATACCTGCAGGACCTGATCAGCTGGTCGGCCATCGGCGCACGTACCACCGAATCCCAGACCCACCGTGAAATGGCGTCCGGCCTGTCCTCGGCCGTAGGCTTCAAGAACGGCACCGACGGCGGCCTGACCGTGGCGATCAATGCGCTGCAATCGGTCTCCAGCCCTCACCGTTTCCTGGGTATCAACCAGGAAGGCGGCGTGTCCATCGTGACGACCAAGGGCAACGCCTACGGTCACGTGGTGCTGCGTGGCGGCAATGGCAAGCCCAACTATGACTCGGTCAGCGTCGCATTGTGCGAACAGGCACTGAACAAGGCCAAGATCAAGCCAAACATCATGGTTGACTGCAGCCACGCCAACTCCAACAAAGACCCGGCGTTGCAGCCGTTGGTGATGGAGAACGTCGCCAACCAGATCCTGGAGGGCAACCAGTCGATCATCGGCTTGATGGTCGAGAGCCATTTGAACTGGGGTTGCCAGGCGATTCCAAAAGACTTGGCCGATTTGCAATACGGCGTGTCGATCACCGATGCCTGCATCGACTGGTCGGCCACTGAAACCACCCTGCGCAGCATGCATGCCAAACTCAAGGACGTGTTGCCCCAGCGCAAACGCACCTGAGCCAATACCTGTTTCGCGCACACAAAAACGCCGGGCCAAGCCCGGCGTTTTTTATTGGCAACTGGTCAGTTACAGCTTCGCAGCATGGCGCTGGTGGCGCTCCATATAGCGTTCGACATAGGAGCATGAGGGGATCACCGTGTAGCCAGCCTCTTCGGCAAACTTCAAGGCTTCCTCGGTCAACGCAGCCGCAATGCCTCGCCCCCGCAGTGCGTTGGGCACGAAGGTGCGATAGATATCCAGGGTCTGCTTCCCGAGGTCCATGTAGGTCAGGTAGGCACGATGACCGTCCACATTGGTCTCGAACTGATGACCAGCCTGGTCATGGTGGATGGACAACGCCTCGCTCATCACTACTCCTCGCGGGTCTGAATTAACGACCCTACCTTACCGATGTTTTTCCGGCGAAGGAACATCTACGCCACCCCGTGCCGGTTTCGACAGCGAGAAAACCGTGAGCGCTCACAACCAGCACATAGGGAATAGTAGGCACCAATCCTGAAATTGCTCAAGGCGCACTCGTCATCCCCTGCCGCTGGTGGATATAGAAAGGGCCTCGATCAACCGGTGACCGATAGCCTGAACATTGCCGGCAGTTGAACCTTGAGACGAACTGGCGCACTTAAAGTCACCTCTAGATGCGCGAAAGATGCCTTGCGCAGTAAAGCCAAGCGCAACCAAAGTGCCCCGCTTCGTTATATAAAATTTCATCTGTTTACAAGGCTTAACACATGCGGGCCGGCCCTTTCAGCCTGGATCCAATGTTCGTCGAGGTGCAAAAATCTGGACAGTTTTCATACAGACCGCCAAAAGATTAGCCAAAATAGATTCAGCACAAGAATTTTTTTTGCTTCTTGCGCAACGTCAGTTTACTTACTACAAGTAATGGGTAGTATGTACGCCGGCTATTAGCTCACTCTGAGAAAGTAGCCATTAAATTGAAAGTCCTTGAAGGGGAACACGATGAACAACGTTCTGAAATTCTCTGCTCTGGCTCTGGCCGCAGTTCTGGCTACCGGTTGCAGCAGCGTCTCCAAAGAAACCGAAGCTCGTCTGACTGCAACTGAAGACGCAGCAGCTCGCTCCCAGGCCCGTGCAGACGAAGCCTACCGTAAAGCTGATGAAGCTCTGGCTGCTGCTCAAAAAGCACAACAGACTGCTGACGAAGCTAACGAGCGCGCTCTGCGCATGCTTGAAAAAGCAAGCCGCAAGTAATAATCCTTCGGGGTTGTTATCAAGCCGATCCATTTATGGGTCGGCTTTTTTTTGCCTTTGATTTGGCCCGCGCCACCTGTAGGAGCGCGCTTGCTCGCGAAGATGGTCAACGATAACGCGGGCGTCCTGAATGTCAGCGGCGCCCTCAGGTTTTTCGCGAGCAAGCTCGCTCCTACAGCAGGTCGGCTGGGGTACTTGAGGCCACGGGCGCCGCGCCTGGCACTCCAATTTCGGTCGGCAAGCCATCCTCGGCGGCGACCACATCACGCACCTGGTCCCAGTTGACCCGCAGGTTATTGGACAGGTCTTCGCGCTTGAGCAACGCATTGATGACCGCGGTGTGCTTGTCGACCACCGAGGGCGTACCGTCATCGTTCAACGGCGTGTGAGCCTCAAGGTAAACCTTGCCACCACTGCTGCCGAACTTGTACGCATCATTGATGATGCGCACTGACGTGCCTACCGGCACCATGCCCGCCATTTCCAACACGTTGTTATTGAACATGCGGAAGCAACCGTGGCTGGTGCGCGTGCCGATACCAAACTTCATGTTGGAGCCGTGAATCAGGTAACCCGGCGTGCCCAGGGTGAACTTGAAGGGCCCCAGCGGATTGTCCGGGCCGGCAGGCACCACGTTGGGCAGCGGATCACCGTTGGCGGCGTGTTCGGCCTTGATCGAGGCCGGTGGCGTCCAGGTCGGGTTCGGCGTCTTGGCGATGATACTGGTATGGGCGATCGGCGAACCCCAGCCTTCCCGGCCAATGCCCAGGGGGAAGGTATAGACGACGTTTTGGCCTTTTGGATAGTAGTAGAGCCGGTATTCCGCCAGGTTGATCACAATGCCTTCCCGCGGCCCGGGCGGCAGGATAAAGCGTGTCGGCAGCACAATCTCGGTGCCCGCCCCCGGCAACCAGGCATCGACACCCGGGTTGGCCGCAACCATTTCCGAATAGCCCAGGTCGTAGGTGGTGCCAAGGTCGGCAAAGGTGTCTTCGTACTTGGCCTTGATCACTTGGACCTGGCCAACAATGTCCTCACCGGGCGGCGGCAAGGGCAACTGCAAGGCCGCCGCCGAACCCGCCGCACAAAGCGCAGCAAGAGACAGGCAGCAGGTGACGACGGAAAGGCGCGACAACATCCGGAAAATCCTTCGCAAGACGACGGGTGGGGAAAAATTGATTGTATACGGCTTCGCAGTGCCAAGCTTCAAGCTGTTTTACAGCTCGAAGCGCAGCTCCGGCCAGATCGGAGGCGTGCCGCGCTTTTGCGATTCGAGAATTGCCCGGCATAACGGGCAGAGTCGCTGGTCTTGGAAAATCGAGCGGTTGACCGATGACCAGCGTGGCTGTGCCGGCAATAGAGTGCCGCAGAGCGTGCGATCGATCGAGCCGCCCAGTTCCAATTGACGCGCCACCAAATGCACCCGCACTTCCTGGCAGGCGAACAGGTCCAGCTGCTCGTCCGGCTCGATCAGTTGGTAGTTAAACAGGGACCAGGCAGGGCGCGACATCGAGGGCTCCAAATCGGGGGGGCGCCACCTTAGCCGAAAGCCTGCCGGTAGAAAAGCGTCATAACAGCGGTTTTAGCGTTGGCCAGACATTTTCCAGCAACTTGTCTTGCGCCGCGACTGCCGGGTGTAGCCCGTCAGCCTGCATCAACTCCGGATGGCCACCCACGCCCTCGAGGAAAAACGGCACAAACGGCACCTTTTCTTTCTGTGCCACATCACCGAATACCTTGGCAAAGGCTTCGACATAGCGCTTGCCGTAATTGGGCGGAATCTGCATGCCCAACAGCAGCACCTTGGCGCCGCTGTCCCGGGACTGCTGGATCATCGAAGCAAGATTTTGTTGCAATTGCGCAGGCGGCTGGCCGCGCAACCCATCGTTGCCACCCAACTCGATCACCACAACGTCCGGTTTGTGCGTTGCAAGCGCCGCTGGCAGCCGCGCGAGGCCTCCCGCGCTGGTGTCGCCACTGATGGAAGCATTGACCACTTTATCGTCAAAACCCTCCTGCTTGAGCCGTTGCTCCAGCAACGCGACCCACCCTTTGCGGGTATCCAGGCCGAAACCGGCACTGATACTATCGCCAACGATCAGGACTGTACCCGCCGCTGCGTTCTGGGCCATGCACATCAAGGCCAGGCCAGCACTCAAAAACCACACTCGCATCGGATTCTCCATGGGCGCAAGCATTCTCACCGCGCGAAACCTTAGCAAAGTGGTTCCCAGCGCGGAAGGTGAACTGACTATCCTGCACGAACTGAGCCTGGAACTGAACAAGGGCGATAGCCTGGCTATCGTCGGCAGCTCCGGTTCCGGCAAATCCACGCTACTGGGCCTGCTGGCCGGCCTCGACCTGCCCAGCAGCGGCGAAGTCACCCTGGCCGGGCAAGCCCTGAGCACCCTCGACGAAGACCAGCGCGCACGCATCCGTGCCGAACATGTGGGCTTCGTATTCCAATCCTTCCAATTGCTCGACAGCTTGAATGCACTGGAAAACGTGATGCTGCCGCTGGAGCTGGACGGTCGCCAGGACGCCCGCGAGCGAGCCAAACACCTGCTGGAGCGCGTAGGCCTGGGCCAGCGCCTGACCCACTCGCCCCGTCAGCTGTCCGGTGGCGAACAACAACGCGTGGCGATAGCCCGCGCGTTTGCCGCCGAACCGGACGTGCTGTTTGCCGACGAGCCCACCGGCAACCTCGACAGCCACACTGGCGAGCGCATCAGCGATCTGCTGTTCGAGTTGAATAAAGAGAGCGGTACGACCCTGGTACTGGTCACCCACGACGAGCGCCTGGCCCACCGTTGCCGACGCCTGATCCGCCTTGAAGCCGGCCTGATGGTCGCGCCCCTGGAGCCTTGATGGCACGTTTGCCGCTATTGCGTCTGTTCAGCCTTGCCATGCGTCAGTTACTGCGCGATGCCCGCGCCGGCGAATTGCGCGTGCTGTTCTTTGCCCTGCTGGTGGCCGTGGCTGCAAGCACCGCCATCGGCTACTTTGGTGCGCGCCTCAACGGCGCCATGCTGCTGCGCGCCACCGAATTCCTCGGCGCCGACCTGGTGCTCGAAGGCAGCTCGCCGGCCCGTACCGAGCAAATCAAATCCGGGACCGAACTGGGCCTGGATCACGCTCGTATCGTGGAGTTCTCCAGCGTTATCGCCACCGATAATGGCATCCAGCTCTCCAGCATCAAGGCGGTCAACGAGCAGTACCCCTTGCGCGGCGAGCTTAAAAGCAGCACCGAGCCATTCGGTACGCAAACCCCTGGCGGTGGTCCCAAACCCGGTGACGCCTGGGTGGAAGCACGATTGCTGACGGCGCTGGGCCTGAAAATCGGCGACAGCATCGATGTCGGCATGAAGACCCTGCGCCTGGCGCGCATCCTGACCTACGAGCCCGACCGGGCCGGGAACTTCTACAGCCTCACGCCCAGGGTCATGATCAACCTGGCGGACCTGGACGCCACCGGTGTCGTCCAGCCAGGCAGCCGTGTGAGCTACCGCGAACTATGGCGTGCGCCACAAGGCAGCACTGCGCTGCAAACCTATCGCGACCTGGTCAAACCGGGCCTGGCTGCCAACCAGCGGCTGCAGGACTCCCGCGATGGCAACCAGCAAATCGGCGGCGCGCTGGGCAAGGCCGAACGTTACCTGAACATGGCCAGCCTGGTGGCCGTGCTGCTGGCTGGCGTGGCCGTGGCGCTGTCGGCCAACCGATTCGCCAGTCGACGTTTCGATGCCAGCGCGTTGTTGCGCTGCCTGGGCCTGTCGCGCCGTGAAGCCATGCTGCTGTTCAGCCTGCAACTGAGCGTGCTGGGCTTGCTGGCAAGCCTGGCCGGCGCCCTGCTCGGCTGGCTGGCGCAATTTGGCCTGTTCTACTTCCTGCACGACCTGCTGCCCGCCGACGTACCGCCAGGCGGGTTGCTGCCGGCTGTCGCCGGGATCGGCACCGGGCTGGTGGCCCTCGCCGGCTTCGCCCTCCCGCCGCTGGCCGCACTGGGGCGGGTACCACCGCTGCGGGTATTGCGCCGCGATTTGCTGCCTATTCCTTCAAGTACTTGGATGGTCTACGGCGCGGCACTGTTTGCCTTGGGCCTGATCATGTGGCGCCTGAGCCTGGACCTGGTATTGACCTTCGCGTTACTCGGTGGCGGTGTAGTCGCTGCGCTGCTCCTGGGTGGCTTGCTGCTGTTGTTGCTACAGAGCCTGCGGCGGCTACTGGCTCGCGCCCCCCTGCCGTGGCGCCTGGGCCTGGGCCAATTGTTGCGTCACCCGTTGGCGGCAGCGGGCCAATCCCTGGCCTTTGGCTTGATCCTGTTGTCCATGGGGTTGATCGCGCTGTTGCGGGGCGAATTGCTCGACACCTGGCAAAACCAGTTGCCCAAGGATGCGCCCAACTACTTCGCCCTGAATATCCTGCCAGCCGACAAGGACGCCTTTGGCGCCCGCCTGCTGGACGTCCAGGCACAAGCAGCGCCGCTCTACCCGGTGGTGCCAGGGCGCCTGATCAGCATCAATGGCGAACCCGTGCAGGAGATTGTCAGCAAGGACTCCAGTGGCGACCGTGCCACTCAACGTGACCTGAGCCTGACTTGGGCGGCCGACTTGCCAGCGGGTAACGTCCTGACGGCAGGTACCTGGTGGTCGGCGCAACCCACTGACGGGGTTCATGGCGTGTCGGTGGAAGCCAAAGTGGCCGAGAGCTTGAAGCTCAAGCTCAACGACCATCTGTTGTTCACCATCGGCGGGGAAAATCGTGAAGCGCGGGTCACCAGCCTGCGTACCATCAACTGGGATAACTTCCAGCCCAACTTCTTCATGATTTTCCAACCGGGCACCTTGAAGGATCTGCCAGCGACCTACCTGACCAGCTTCTACTTGGCTCCCGGCCATGACCAACAGATCGTCGACCTGTCACGGGCCTTCCCGGCGGTCACTATCCTGCAGGTCGAGGCCCTGCTGGAGCAGTTGCGCAGCATCCTTGCCCAAGTAACGCTGGCAGTCGAATACGTGCTGTTGTTTGTCCTCGCGGCGGGCATGGCGGTGTTGTTCTCTGGCCTGCAGGCCACCCTGGATGAACGAATCCGCCAAGGTGCATTGCTACGCGCCTTGGGTGCCGAGCGTAAGTTGCTGGTCAAGGCCCGACGCATTGAGTTCGGCCTGCTGGGCGCCGTCAGCGGCTTGTTGGCGGCACTGGGCACCGAACTGGTGACCTGGGTGCTGTACCGCTATGCATTTGACCTGGCGTGGCATCCCCACCCGTGGTTGTTACTGCTGCCCGTAATCGGTGCCTTGCTGATTGGCGCTGCCGGGGTATTTGGCACGCGCCGCGCACTGAATGCCAGCCCGCTGACCGTTCTGCGCGAAAGCTGACCCCCGATGGCGCGTACTCTGCCAAGGGTACGTGCCATCAGGCCGGCTTTACATATTCGATCTTGGTGATCCACCAGCACACCTCTCCGCCTGGGGTCTGTACGACTGCCTCGTCATCCACCTCCTTGCGCAGCAGGGCCCGTGCCATGGGTGAGTCGATGGAGATGTAATCCATACGGTCGTAGATCTCGTCATAACCCACGATGCGAAAACGCTTGGCCTCGCCCTGTTCGTTTTCGATTTCGACCCATGCGCCGAAAAACACCTTGCCCTCCTGCTCGGGCATGTACTCCACCACCCGCATGTCTTCCAGGCGTTTGCGCAGGTAACGCACCCGTCGGTCGATCTCGCGCAGCAGCTTCTTGTTGTACTGGTAATCGGCGTTTTCACTGCGATCTCCCAGGGAGGCTGCCCAGGTCACTTTGCGCGTGGTATCCGGACGTTTTTCACGCCATAGGTAATCCAGCTCTTTTTTCAGCGCTTCATGACCCTCTTTGGTAATCAGCTTGGTACTCAAACGCTCACATCCCCAGGCAATGTCTAATGATGCCGATACGCCAGGGCATCATGCCCAGGCAGCGGCTGGCTGGGACTGATGATAAATGAACCCTGGAAAGTATCCAGGCCGGCGCCCCCTGTAACCTCACCCATGGCCCTCCAGGACTTGATCCAACTCAAGCAGCATGCCCTGCATGCGCTGGCGCATGCCGGACAACTGCAACATCATCATTGTCAGCTTTTCGGCTTTCTGACTGACCTCCAACCCCTGCTTCTGCAAATAGGTATGGCGCTGCTCAAGTTCACGGCCTTTTTCATCCAGTTGGCTCTGCTGCTGTTGCAGGGACGCCTGCCACTGTTCAAGCATTTGTTCTTTCTCGAGGACGGCGCATTTTTTTTGCGTCAACTCTTGGGCGACCTTGGCCAGATTGCTCAGCGCGCTGTCCATTTCAAGCAAAGAGGTATGTTCCAGGTGGGCAGGCGGGTCCAAGTGGTCGGGCTCGGGTGGCTCCAGCCGCAGGTTGTTTGGCTCAAACTGACTGTCATTTTGTTCATCCGGGACAGGCGGCGCACTGGTCTTGACCTGCAACTGCGGTATCGCGGCCAGCGACTGCGCCGGCTCTTCAAAGGTGTCTTCATCCACAGGCTGCGGCACAGCCGTGGGTGCGCGCGGATTTCGGGGAGGCGCAACCATTTGCGACGAAAAGCGAATGGACGGCACGATCACTGCGCTGCTTTCGATCGCAGGCAACGCCGGCGCAGACATACCCAAGGTGATCACCTTCATGACCAATGCCTTCTTGATGATCACCGAGTGATGATCCTCGGGCCTGGCAGGCGGCAGCCGGCAGCCCTTCAAGTCAATAAAGTGAAAGGGAACCTCAGCGTCGCCAATCGAGCTTGCCTTCGAACCTGACGCGGCCGCCATCATCAGGATCTGCTTGAAGACCTGCATCGCTGATTGCAGGTCCTCTTTTGAATCAACCCCCCCCAGAAAATAGCGTTCGAGCTTTTTACGTAATACCGCGATATAGACCCGGGAGTGACCGGGTTCGGTCTCCTCATCCAGGCTATACACGAGAAAGTTGGACCCGGTTTGCGTGACAGCGAACCCACACAGCAACGCGCCGTTAACGGGCGCGTCTTCGTCGTTACGTTCAAGAACAAGAGTACGTAGAAGCATCATGGCAATCAGGCCTCATTACAAAAGAAAAAACCTTATATAAACACCAGATAAACATCCGAGCTTTAATAAGTCTTCCAAACAAAACAATTGTTTCAGCGAATTATCGAGCCGAACGTAGGATTCTTCTTATTAGTTACGCCTCGCGTTCCCAAGCCACTTTATTGAACGTACCCTTTTTAAAGCTCTCTCCCATACGGCCGGCACCTCTCACACGCCCTGCAAAACTTATTCGGTAAAAATATGATCGAGATAAGCAACTTGACAAAACAGCTGGGCAAAAAAAGCGTTATCACCAACCTCTCCTTCTGCGCCCAGCGCCAGGAGTGTGTGGCCCTGCTGGGAGAGAGTGGTGCAGGAAAAACAGCACTGCTGAGTTTGATTGCCGGGGCAATCAAACCTACTTCAGGACAAATCACTATCCAAGGCTTCAGTACCCAGACCCATTCACTCCAAGCCAAAAAAGTCGTTGGCTATCAACTCCAGGACGGCCTCAATCATCACAGGATGTCCGTCAGGCATATGCTCAATTTTATTGCCGCTATTCGCGGTTTGAGCGGTGTTGAAAAGCGCAGTCGAGTCGAGCAAGTAGTCACGCGACTGGAACTGCTGCCCGTGCTCAACTGCCCGATCGATGTGCTTCCACTTGGCTTGAAGCGCAGAGTCGCAATGGCCCAGGCACTCCTGCACTCCCCAAGCCTGCTTCTGCTGGATGAGCCTACGGAGGGACTATGTCCTGATCAACGGCTCAAGTTCAGGGCACTCATCCAATCCCTGACCGAGGAAATGACGATCATCATCGCCTCCCGCCGTTACCAAGAGTTAGCGGATACCTGCACCCGTGCCTTAGTCATCGCCGACGGCCGCCTGGTGGCCGACGCTTCACTGCCGGATCTGCAACGCAGCTCCCGGCATTTCCAAGCGGTGACCCTGGCGGCGGACACCCCGCTGGATTTGCTGGCGCTTGCCGTATTACCTGGCGTCGCAGGCATCGAAGAAGACCGGCATGCCCCCGGCAAGGTGACTGTTCTGGCCATGCCCGGGCACTCCATCTTCCCTTCAATCAACGCGCTCATTACCCACCGTGGCTGGAACATAACGTCAATGAATCTGGAGCCGGGTCGCCTGAACGATGTCGTTCACCATCTGAGCCATGAGGTAAATCCTTGAGACTGCTAGCCATCATTTTCAAACGACAACTCGCCAGCTTTGCCTCGTCACCGAGCACTTATCTGAGTGTGGCGGTTTTTCTCGTGCTGGGTGCGACGCTGGGGTTGCACAGCCATCACTGGCTGGAACAAAACAGCAGCGATTTGCAGGCGTTCTTCGAACTGCATCCTTGGCTCTATCTGCTACTGGTACCGATTTTATCGACGCAGTTATGGTCAGACGAATCCAATACCGGCTTTTGCGACACATTGAAATCCTTACCCGTCACTCCGACGCAGCGAGTGGTTGGAAAGTTTATGGCGGCATGGATCGTCTGTGGCATCGCTTTGATGCTTAATTTCCCTTGGGTGATGGCTGTCAATTACCTTGGCACCCCCGACAATACCGTTATCGCATCACAGTTCTTCGCCAGTTGGTTATTGGCGGGAAGCTATCTCTCTGTAGGTTGCTTTGCCTGTGTGCTGACGAACCAACGCGTTATGATTTCCCTCTTGACGCTGTGCTTGTTGCTGGCCGCCAGTGGGATATCTTCAATGTTGGATGCACTGGAACAGCAGACCCCCATATGGATTATCGACAGTTTGATATCCCTTGATCCGATTTCCCGCTTCAGCGCGATGGATAACGGCAAGTTGACATTGCATGACTGCCTGTACTTCATAAGCATGATCTTGGCTTTTCTGTTTGCGACCACCCTCACACTCAACTACAGAAACAGCTGACATAGGAACGCCACTGATGGGATCCGCTTTTCGCGCGGGTATGACATTGATCGTCATATCACTACTGTTTCTGGCATTCAATTTAGTCTGGGTACCCAAACTGCCAACTGTCCGTTGGGACTTTTCCCAAGAAAACACCCACACCCTATCGCCATCGGCGCGGCAATTACTCGTTTCACTTGAAAGCCAACTGGACTTATATTTCTTCAACACCCTCAATGCACCGCAAAAAAAACCGGTATTGAAACGTTATGGCCGGCGCGTGGAAGACTTGCTCAAGGAATTCGAAAAAGCTGCCAACGGCATGATCAACTTACATATTATCAACCCCACCCCGTTCTCTGAGGACGCCTATAAAGCCAGCTTGTTTGGCCTTGATGACACACAAGGATTCCTTGGCCTTATCGGTACGCGTGCCGGCCAGGGCGCCCAACGCATCCAAGCGTTCAGCCCTGAGCATGAATCATTGCTCGAGTATGAAATCAGCCACCTGATCTACAAGTTGATGCACCCTGATCGCCCCACTGTTGGCCTACTGTCGGGACTGCCCTTGGACAAATCGGCCGGTGGGTTACTGGAGTTGATGCGCGAGCAATTCAGTGTGGTGGAATTGGCAGCGAACATCACCCAAGTACCGCCCTCCATGAACACACTGATGGTTGTACAGCCACACGCTCTATCTGGTCGAGCCCTATATGCCCTTGAGCAATGGGTACTCAAAGGCGGCAAGCTGATGATGTTCATCGACCCGGTGAGCGAGATAGGCGCCGACGCCATATCCACAAACGCCAGGCTGGATGCGCTGCTGACCGCATGGGGTATCCAGATGCCTGCGGACAAGTTGCTGGTCGATAATCTTTATGCCTCATCAGCAACGCCCGACACCGGAATGCCCGCGGTACTGCACCCGGCCAGGCTACATCTGCCAAGGCAGGCAATGACCAGGTCGGATATCAGCACCTGGGGACTGCATTCGGTCATCGTATCGAGCAGCGGCGCGCTCTCCTTGGCCCCCAAAAGCCGCTCGCTGTTGACCCCGCTTCTGCTGAGCTCACGCCAATCGGCATTGGTGGACGCAGAACGCTTTGCTTCCGCTACCACGTTCGACTCACTCATAGATGAATCAGCGACTTCAGGACAGCGCCATGTCATCGCCGCCCGCCTTGACGGGCCCGCTTATTCAGCGTTTCCCGACGGCCTGGAGGGCCAGCCGCCCGGGCTGCAGAGGGCAGAACAGATCCAGATGGTGATCGTGGCCGACACGGACTTGCTCGCGGACACGCTCAACAACGCCCTACCCAACGGCAACGCGCAGTTTGTATTGAACACGTTGGATAATCTGGCGGCGCCCGAGGCACTCAGAAATATTCAATCCCGTGTGATGCGCCAACCACTGCGCAGGCTAGAACACATGCGCGACAAAGCCGCACAGGCTTATCGCAAAAGTGCGACTGCGATGGAGCGACGACTTGAGCAGACAGAACAAGCATGGCGCAGGTTGAACCCACCCCACACCAGCCTCATGACCCAAGCCGTGGATACCACTACCCAGTTGCAGGCACTCAACAAAGAGCGCCTGCAATTGCCTATCGAGTTGCAGGCGCTCAAGACCCAGGCATACGCCCCGCTGCTGCGTTTCGAACGATATCTGCAATGGCTGATGGTCGCCACAATACCGCTGCTGCTGTGCCTGATTGCCTGGGTACTTTTCCTATACCAGCGAAGGCGTCGAACATCTACGTTGGCGGCCTATCACCACTCGCTCAGCGACGAGTAATCAGGCCTTGGCGGGCAATGCGTGTCAGTTGATGGATCACCTCAACGGCGTTGCTGGCATTCGGTGCCTGGATCACTGCCAGGTCGAAACTATCGCTGGCAAAACGGGCCAGGGAATCGCCGTCTTCAACAAACTGGATCAGGAACGCCGAAGGTCGACCGGAACGGCGTGGCCAGCCGTCCAGATAACGCAGCAGCGTCGGCTGGTGCTTACCGCCCAGAAGGATTTTCGGATTGCGTTGAGTCAGGTCCGCGGTGATCGGGGCCAGGCGTATGAGAGGGCGTAGTGCATTCATCGTGTCGTGTCTCTGCCTCAAAAGTCTGCGGGCAGGTGAGAGGCAACACCGAACCAGCGCTTTAGCGGTATTTCGAAGAACGCCCTGCGTGAGCAAGCGTGCTTCTGTCGGGCTGCATTGAGTCCCAGTGGCGCCCCGCAATTAGCTGTTTAAATCGGCGCATGAGCAGCATCCTAGAGAAGCCGGTGGGGCAGTGTCAAGAATCCCGGGCAACGAAAAGGCCCGCATCAGCGGGCCTTCTGTACAGCTTGCTAAACGATCAGTGAGTGATCGCGCGGTCGACAGACAATTTGCCCGCACCTTCCAACAACACCGCCAACGCGCCGCCGAGCAACGCCAGTGCGAACTCATAACCGTTGTTGGCCATGAACAGCCCGTTGTGGATGTGTACAGAGAAAATCGCCACCAGTGTCAGGAAGGTCAGGCCCAATGCGGCAGGGCGAACCAACAAACCGATGATCAGGGCCAGGCCGGCGAAGAACTCGGTACCGCCCGACAGCAGCGCCATCAGCGTGCCCGGCGCCAGGCCGATGCTTTCCATCCATTGTGCGGTGCCCGCCAGGCCACCACCGCCAAACCAGCCGAAGAGTTTTTGCGAACCGTGGGCAGCGAAGATGATGCCGACGAAAATTCGCAGAATAGTCAGGCCATAACCGGCGCGAGTGGACAGTACACGGGTAATCATTGGGCTCATGGGGGTAAATCCTTTTCCAGGTAGGGGTTGGTTGGCCGCTATATTAATCAGTTTAAACAATGATAAAAGCCAAAATATTGCCTAATTGACATCTAAAAATTCGATTATTTACGCGATGCAATTTTAGCCGCGGGCGGCTCCAAGGACTCCCGCTGCCGATCGAACGCCAAATAATACTTGTTGACGCTATTAACATAGCTGACGCCGCCCATCCCTACCTGCTCCATGGCAATGCGTTCAACCTGGAAGAACCACTGATTGGGGTTAAGCCCACGGCGCTTGGCCTCGGTGCGCATGCCCTGTACTCGCTCCGGCCCCATGTTGTACGCCGCTAGCATAAAGGCCATGCGCTCACGCTCATTGAGCTTGGGGCTGGCGAAAAACTTGCGGCGGATCATCGCCAGGTAACGTGCCCCCGCTTGCACATTATTGTCGAGCGTCTCGATATTGTTGACCCCCACCCGTTGGGCCGCCGACGGCGTGATCTGCATCAGGCCGGTAGGGCCGCCGCTGTTGCGTGCGCCTGGGTCCAGGGAAGACTCCTTGAACGCCAACGCCGCCAGGTTCAGCCAGTCCATACCTTGCTCACGTGCATGTTTTTGCAGGACCGGGCGCAGTTTTTCCAGGCGCTGGCGGTCAGCCCGCGCCAACGGGTTACGGACCTGGTAGAGGCGTCGATAGATACGCTGGAATGCCACATCCTGGTCGGAAGGCGTGTGATAGGTCTTGAGAAACCGATCAATGCTGGCGCGCAGCATCGAGGCATCCTGGCGCACAAACCAGAACTCGTCGCCCGGCTCGCTGATCACCACCTGCTTGTCAAAGCGCAACTTGGGCAGAATTTTCGACCAGCGTTGGGCAATGGGTTTTTCCACGATCGTCAGGTGAAAAATCCCGGCCTGCACCATCTCCAGGACGTCTTCCACCGCCAGGCTGGGGTCAACCCATTCGACTTTCACGGGGGGGCGCTTGTGCAGAGCCAGTTTTTGATTGACCTGACTGATGGCATCCGCCGCCGCACTGCCCGTGGTCAGCGTCAGCGTGCGACCTGACAGTTGCTCCAGCCTGGTAAAGCGTCGTTCACCCTTGACGCCCACCAGCCACAACGGCACATCGCTGACAATCGGGTCGCTGGCGCTGACCTTGTGCACGCCCTTCACGTCCAGCAACTCACCGGGCGCCACCAGGTCGCCCTCGCCACGGGCCAGCGCGCCGAGTAACTGGTCCTTGGCCTTGGGGATGATCTTGAGATTGATGGCCTGCCCATCACGGGCATGGCCATTGAGGTACTGCTCGAAGGCACGCAACCGATGGTATTCGACACCGATGGCCTGGCCCTGCACTTCACCGGAACTGTTGCGGCTCTGGTTGACCAATACGCGCAGAGTGCGGCTGGAGCGAATTTGCGCGAGGTCGCGGACCTTGCCGGGCTTGGCCACTTGCAGCGGCCCATCCAGACGTGCGACCGCCGCCATGGGCAGCAGCAACGTCAGGCACAACATAAGCAACGCCGAGGGTCGGATCATCCGCTCTCCGAAAAGAAAACTGGCCAGCACCTTCGCGAATAACGACGTGCTGGTGGTCAGAAACAGAGCGCTTTATGCGCTGGCAAGGCGTGCAACGGCGCCACGGTGGTAGGCAATCGGCCCACCACAATGTCGCTTGCGACGTTCAAAGACAGCGTTAACGCGTTGTAGTTCTTGGTTTTTCTTATCAATCTACAGCTCTGATATGCTTTCCGGCCGCAGGCGGAGATAGCACCATGCAACTCATTGATATTGGCGTCAACCTGACCAACCCCAGTTTCGACGAGAGGCACACGGCCGTTCTCGAACGCGCTTACGCCGCTGGCGTGCAGCAATTGGTACTCACCGGCACCAGCGTCGAGGGCAGCGAACAGGCCCTGCAACTGTGTGTAAAGCTCGACGAAAGCGGCCAGCGCCTGTTCAGCACCGCCGGTATTCACCCTCACTCTGCCAGCGACTGGAACAGCGACAGCGCCCAACGCCTGCGCAGCTTGCTGGGCGACAGCCGAGTGCGCGCCGTGGGTGAATGCGGGCTGGATTTCAACCGGGACTTCTCCCCTCGCCCCCAGCAGGAAAAAGTCCTCGAAGAACACCTCGCCCTGGCCGTCGAGCTGCAACTGCCGGTGTTTCTCCATGAGCGCGATGCCAACCAGCGTCTGCTGGAGATCCTCAAGGACTACCGCGACCACCTGCCAGCCGCCGTGGTGCACTGCTTCACTGGCGAACAGGCAGCACTGTTCAGCTACCTGGACCTGGATTTGCACATTGGCATCACGGGTTGGATCTGCGACGAACGCCGTGGCACCCACCTGCATTCACTGGTCAGGGATATTCCCCGAGGCCGTCTGATGCTGGAAAGCGATGCGCCCTATCTGCTACCACGCACCCTGCGCCCCAAGCCGAAGAATGGTCGCAATGAACCGGCTTACCTGCCCGAAGTACTGCGCGAAGTGGCCTTGCACCGTAACGAAACAATGGAAGACCTGGCGCTGCACAGCACCGCGTGCGCCCGGCGCTTTTTCGGCTTGCCTGCCATCGATTGATGCGGCGCATTGACCCATATCAAAAGCGCTGTTCTGAATAGCGGCACAATAATGGCACCTTGCCAATACCGTTTCCGCTATCAGAGAAAACCTTCCATGGGTGCCTGGCTTAGCAATATCTCGCTCAAATACAAATTCTGGGCCGTCAATGCGGTCGCCTTCATCACCACCCTGCTGCTGGTGCTGTACGCGGTACAGCTGGAACAACAGGCGCGTAGCCAGGCGTCACAGGCATCGGCCCAGGCTCAGGGACGCTTGCTAAGCGCCTGGCCAGCCGACAGAACCTTGCCCACTGGTGAGCACTGGCTCGCATTTTCCAAAGGCCAGATCCCCCAGGACCTGCCCGCCCTGAACACTGCCAACGGCTGGACTGAACTCAACCCTATGCCGTTGTTCGGTGAAAACCCGCTGATCGGCGCCGAGGTGATCAGCCGGGCCGACGGCCAGCAGGTCGCAGTCCTCGCCTACGCGCCGAGCCTGAGCCAGGTGTTCAGTGAACGCTTCGCCAATTACGCCGTTGCCGTGGCAGTCCTGATGCTGGCCATGCTCGGCGCCTCGCAGTTGTTGATCCGCTTCCTGCTCAGTCAGCTCAACACCCTCAAGGATGTAATGCTGCACGTTGAAAAAACTGGTGACCTGTCGGCGCGGGTGCCGTTGGCCTGCAAGGATGAAGTCGGCCAGATGGCCAGCGCCTTCAACGCCATGCAAGCCGGTTACCAGCGCGTGGTCAATACCGTGGCACGCACCGCCCGGCAACTGGACGACGGCGCCGCACGCCTGGCCAGCAGCATGAACGAGGTGCAACACGGCATGCTGGGCCAGCAAAGCGAAACCGACCAGGCCGCCACCGCCATCAACGAAATGACCGCCACCGTCTACCACATCGCCCAGCACGCGGGCGCCACCCGTGACTTGTCGCAGTCCGCCGACACCCTCGCCGGCAGCGGCCAGGCAGTGGTCACCCGGGTACAGCGTTCGATCGCCGGGCTGTCCAGTGGGGTACAGCAGACCGCCGAAATGATCCAGAAACTGGCCGAAGACAGCCAGAAAATCAACGGCGTGGTCGGTGTGATCCACAGCATCGCCGAACAGACCAACCTGCTTGCCCTCAATGCCGCCATCGAAGCCGCCCGCGCCGGGGAAATGGGTCGCGGTTTCGCGGTAGTCGCCGACGAAGTGCGCAACCTGGCCAAGCGTGTGCAAAGCTCCACCGACGAAATCACTCGCATGGTCTCGGCGCTGCAAGCCGGCACCCGCGACGCCGTGGACTTCATGCAGGAAAGCTCATTCAAGGCCGATGACTGCGTCCAGCAGGCCCAGGAAGCTGGTGTGGCCTTGGCTGAAATCACCGGGGCCGTGGCACAGATGCGCGAAAGCAACACCCAGATCGCCGTGGCCGCCGAGCAGCAAAGCCATGTTGCCGAAGAGATGAACCGCGCCGTGGTGAGCATTCGCGATGTGACCGAAAACACCGTACATCAAACCGTGGCATCGGCGACTACCAGCAATGAACTGGCGACGTTGGCCGGGGAGTTGAGCAAGGCGATTGGGCAGTTGAAGTTGTAAGACTGTTCCAGCTGTAATCCGACTCCTACGACCAAGCCTCGGTTTAACTGAAGTTAAGACGAAATTTCCTCGCTATTTTCGCGCATAACGCCGACTTCTTTTACCTGACATCCGCTGCAAAGTCCCTCGCCTGATCAAACAGTGCGAGGGATTGCAGATGCTGGTGTTCGTTAGAGCCCTGATGAATGGGGCTGTCTCTTGATCTCGGTGCTGGCCAACCTGATGCTGGTGCCGATGGATCCCGAAGCGCCGAAGGTTGAGCGCGTATTCGCGGACTTCCGCACCTGCCTGAATACCTTTGATAAGTGGACCGACAGCTTTTTAAGTGGTTCGGCACTTAGCGTGGAGCAGGTGTTCAAGGTTGGGGAAGACGTCGCACTGGTCGCGCCGATCTCTTCCGACAAACCCAGCCGCACCGTCGCTCAATGCAAAGCCCAGGGTGGGCTGACGCTGGTGCATCTGTTCGAAAGCACGCAGTTCGTGCCTATCGGCAACACGCCCGTGAGGCTGCAAGCCGTTGCACAGGACGGCAGCCCGGTAGGCGCGCCACTGCATCGGACCATTGGCCCCAGCGGCATTCTTGAAGTCAGCGACTGTAGCCGCGACCAACAGTACGAAATCACCTTTTATCCCACTGTTTCCAAGGTTCACGTCCAGGCGCTGTATGCGTCCTATGAGTCTGTGATCGCCGGGCTGGAAACGGATTTGCGCACGGCATGGGCCGAGCACTTCAAGCCTCGATGGGCAGACTTTGCCAAAGCGCCGGCTTACAAGCGCAGTGCCTTACAGGGCGTGGCCTTTGCTGCCGGGCTGGGCAACGCGCTTTATAACCTGTGGGACAACATCACCGAGCTGTACGACCTGCTCGCCAACCTCAAGACCAACAGCGAAACGTTGCTGAAATACCTGTCCGAGGCCGAGCTGAATGCGCTGCTCAAGCTGGGCAAAGACACGCTGTCCAAGGGGTTGCTGGTACTCAGTGATGAGCCGCTGTTGTTCATCTATCTATCGGCACTGGTGGCCTGGATACGCATGCTGCCGCCGCCCGACATATATGAACTGCTGGGTGAAATCACCGGCGAAGTGCTGATCAACTTGCTGCTGATCTGGGCCACGCGAGGCATTGGGGTGCAGCTGCGCCTGGGTGCTCAGATGCTTAGTGGCGTCAAGTCCGGGCGGGCGCGGGCGTTGTTGGAATTGCTGGCCAAGCAGGTGGCGGGGCCTCGGCTGGAGCCCCATGTGGAGGCCGCAAAGCCGGTGTTGCTGAGCAGTGCGGCGACGCCGGTCAAGGCGGTGCCAGTGGTGCCGTTGAAGGCAGGCGACACGCTGGTTTCGAACCCGGTGTCGATGGTGCGCGGCAAGACCCAGCGCACCACGTTGGTTCGTCAGGAGCCTGTCGATGATGTGCCGGCTGTGGCGTCGAACCCGAAGGGGGATGCGGCGGCGCCAGCGGATAAAACCGTCACCCACGGTTGCCCGGTGTCGATGGTCACCGGCGAGGAATTGCTGACCCTTACCGACGGCGCGCTGGATGGGATCTTGCCGTTTGAGTGGACGCGGTTGTACCGCACCAGTGCGGTGGAAGTCGAGTGTGGGTTGGGGTTTGGCTGGAGTCATGGGCTGGCTCATCGGCTGGTGGTGTCGGGCGATTCGGTGGTGTGGACCGACCATGAGAACCGCTCGACTACCCTGCCCTTGCCCACCGTTTCTCGGCCGGCGATCACCAATAGCCTGGCCGAAGCGGCGATCTATTTGGGAGCCTCGCCTGATGAACTGGTGCTGGCCCAAGCCTCGCGTTTCTACCACTTCCGCGACGGTGTGCTGACAACCATCAGCGATGCGTATGACAACCGGCTGCGCCTTTGCCGGGATCGTTCTGGGCGGATTGAACGGCTGGATAACGGCGCGGGGCGCTCGTTGCTGTTGCGTTATGAGCTGGATCGCATTGTCGCGGTGGACTACCAGGTGCATCGCGCCAAAGGGCGTGAGCCCTACGTTTGGGAAACCGAGCAGAACATCGTTTCCTACGCCTATGACGAAGCTGGCCGACTGGTGTGTGCGACCAATGCCGTCGGTGAAAGCGAGCGTTATCGGTACGACGATCAGCACGTCATTCTCGAGCGGCAGTTGGCCGGAGGCGCGAGTTTCTATTGGGAATGGGAACACGCGGGCAAGGCGGCGCGCTGCGTTCGGCATTGGGCGAGTTTTTCGCAGATGGACACGCGCTATGCCTGGGGCGATGACGGGCGTGTCACGGTGCATAACTCCGATGGTAGCCAGGAGGTGTATGTCCATGACCAGCGGGCGCGGCTGGTGCAGAGGATTGATCCGGACGGCGCCACGCACTTTAAATCCTACGACGACCAGGGCCGGCTGACCGTCGAGCAAGACCC
>NZ_WKFA01000089.1:0-14283 GCF_021605325.1 Pseudomonas sp. PA-7-1E | reverse complement strand
AAAAGAAAAACGCGGTAATGGGGGGGGGGCGCCTGGCCCGGGCGGGGCGGCAAGGCGCCACAAAAAAGGGGGCCGCTTCGCGCCCCAGCGGGAGCAAGCTCCCTCGCCACAAGTCACTGGTTGTCTGCTCGAGCTCTTAACTGACTGGCATTAGGGCAAGCCCGCTCCCACATTTTTATTTTGTGTCAGTCGGGGGCGTTGGCCAGCGCCTGGGACGCCGCCACGTAATCGGCCTGGAACTGCGGCGACTCAATCCACGCTAACGCCGCGGCTTCGTCATCGCTGTCCGTCGCCCACTGCCGATACTCGATCAGCGCCGCCAGGATAAAGTCGGTCGCTTCTTCTTCGCCTTCCTGCTCCAGCACCAGCGCCAGCAACGGGTGCGCCAGGAACACCGCACACAGCGCCTGCTGGCTGATCTCGCCAGCGGCACGCATTTCGACGAACAGTTCAGTCAAATCCACCGACTCAAGGTCGATGCGGCTGTCGTCGCCAGCAAAAGCATCCGGCTTGTGCGCCACGGCGCGCTGGGTGCGGTTTTGCTTGGCCTTGGCTTTTGCCCGGTGGGCGCGTTTTTGCTGCTTGTTTGGCGAGGCCATGGGCTCAACGTCCTTGGGGGTCTGGTCTGGAGGGTGTATTGAAGCGCAGGTTGGGGTAAATCCCAAGGGTTTCTCGGGCGGCAATGATTGCTGTAGTGCTCGACCTTATCTGCGCGGGTACTTAGGCTGACAGTCTATTGACCCACCAGAGCCCGCCCATGACCCGTGACACCCTGGAACACCATCAGGTCCCGATCTACTTTGTTGCCGTCTTTGTGGCCGTCACGTTTGGCCTGTTCTGGCCCTTGTCGGCGCAGGGCTTCAGCCTTTGGGTGACACCTGCCATCGCCGTGCTGATGTATGCGATGTTTTTGCAGATACCCTTTCTTGAGCTGCGCCAAGGCTTGGGCAACAAGCGATTCATGGCGGCCTTGCTGCTGGCCAATTTCATTCTGGTGCCTTTGCTGGTGTGGGGGTTGACCCGCGGCCTGGTGGAGCGTCCGGCGTTGCTGGTGGGCGCTCTGCTGGTGTTGCTGACGCCCTGTATCGACTACGTGGTGGTGTTTACCCATATCGGCAAGGGCGATTCGCGTTCGATGCTGGCGGCAACCCCGCTGTTGCTTTTGCTGCAACTGCTGCTGTTGCCGGTATACCTGGGGCTGATGTTGGGCGAGCAATCCAGCGTGGTGGTAGCGGCGGGGCCATTTGTAGAGGCGTTCGTGGGGTTGATTGTGGTGCCGATGCTTCTGGCTGTCCTCACCAGCGCGCTTGCGCGGCGTTCGAGCGCTATCGGTCTTTGGAGCAGCGCCTGGGCGTGGTTGCCGGTGCCGGCGATGGCGCTGGTGTTGTTTGTCGTGCTCGCTTCGCACATCACTGCGGTGGTGCGAGATATCAACTTGTTGTTGCCGGTCATTCCAATCTACGTGGCATTTGTACTGTTGGCACCGTTGATGGGCATTGGGGCTGCGCGGCTGTTCGCACTGCCAGCGGTGACGGCGCGGGCGGTGACGTTCAGTGCGTCGACGCGTAATTCGCTGGTGGTTTTGCCATTGGCGCTGGCCCTGCCGGAGGATGTGCGCGGTTTGGCCGCAACGGTGGTGATCCTGCAGACCCTGATCGAGCTGGTTGCCGAACTGCTCTACGTTCGCCTGATCCCGGCAGTGGTGTGGCCCACCAGTCGGTAACCGCGTGAATGTTCAGGTCTGTTCAGGCGCCATTCAGGGGCGCGTTCGGCACCATACGCCAGCGCTTCCCACCTGACAGGTCACCCGATGGATCACCGCAACCGTTTTCGCCTGGAGTCACTGGGTATTTTCCTGGTCGCTCTCTTGTTGTTCACAGTAGGTATCTGGGATCAGCAGCCCCAGGGTTTTGACGGGCGTTGGGCGCTGTTCCTGCAGGAAATGTATCGCCATGGCGCGAGTCTTTTCCCCACCACCTACGGCCAGCCCTATGCGGATTACCCCGGCACCGCGACCTTCTTCAGTTATCTATTCGCGCGCTTGTTTGACGCGCCGAACCACTTGGCGAATGTGCTGCCCACAGCGCTCGCGTCGGCGGGGGTGATCGCGCTGATGTATCGCCTGCTGGCGCCCTACAGCCGTGCCTGGTCGCTGCTGACGGTGCTGCTCACGCTGCTCACCGCCCAGTTGCTCGAGAAGTCGCGCTCGGTGTGCCTGGACCAGATGGTTGCATTGTTATGCGTGGGCAGTTTCTACCTGCTGCACACCGGCGAACGCCTTGGGTCGCGGCTGAGGCAACTGGCGGTGTTCCCGCTGTTCATCCTGGGTTTCGCCATACGTGGGCCGCTGGGGTTGATTGAAGTCTGCGCGGTGGTGTGTGTGTATTGGGCACTGAGCAAGCCGGGGGAGCGTGTCCGGCAGGTGTTGATCCACGGCATTGTCGGCCTGGTGTTGCTCGCCGCGTGCTGGTGGCTGCTGATGAAGCTTGCGCGGTTCAGTGGTGGCGATGCGTTTGCCGATGAAGTCTTCAAGATGCAAGTCGGCGGGCGTCTGGATGAGTCGGGTGAGCCGTTTTACTTTTATTTCCAACTGAGCTTGTACCGCTACTTCCCGGTGGTGCCGCTGGCGTTTGCGACCCTGTTTGCGTTGCGCCATCGCTGGCCCGAGCGTTGGGCCAATGAGCACCTGCAATTGCTGGTGCGGTTCGGGGGCTGCGGCTTGATGATTCTGCTCGGCCTGTCGGTACCGCATTTCAAGCGCGCTTATTACATTCTGCCGATGGTGCCGATGTTTGCGGCTGTCGCTGCCTATGGGCTGCTTCACGCGCAAGGCTGGCTGGTGGGTGTGCGCCGTTGCTATGAATGGCTGGTCGCGGCGCTGCCGGCGTTGTGCGTGGTTGTGTTGTTTGTGTGTCGACACGCCTGGCACAAGCAGGGCTACTGGCCGGAGATTTCCTTGCCGTTGATGATCGGCGTGCTGGTGATGCTGCAAGTCGCGGCGTTGATAGCCTGGCAGCGAGCATGGCGGTTGGTGTGGCTCAGTCTGATCGCTCTGGCTGCGCAATGGCTGTTGCTTGTGACGGTGATAGAGACGGCCAAGGACCTGCAATTCGACACCCGGCGGTTTGTCAGCCAGGTGGAGGCGTTGCGCCAGGCGCAGCCAGGTCCGTTGGTGTTTGTCGACCTGGCCCGAGATACCTGGGCGGTGCGCTACATGATGAACCTGGATCACGATGAACAGCCGCTGTTTGTCGGGCTTCACGAGCTTGAGAAGTTGGCGGCGCTGCCCCGGCCCTCCTGGGTGATCGTGTCGCGCAAGGAGACCGCGCTGTTGAAGGGGTCGCCGGTGGAGAACTTGGCGCCGAGCTATCAAGGGCGCTTGAATGACAACCCGTTGATGGTGTTTTTGCTCAAGTAAGGAGGCCCTTGAGCCAAGGGCCTGTCGAGCAGATGATTACTTGCAACGGAAGCTTTCAGGCATCGTGACGGTGTAATTGCGCTGCACGCGGTCCTGGAAATTCAGATTCTGCAAACCCTGCTGTACCAGGAAGGCTTCTACCTTGGCGGCTTGGCAATCGTCGTTATAGGAAGACGCCCGTAGCAGGTAGATCGCGCGCCTGCTCACTTCATCACGAGCGGTGACCCGGAAGGTGGTGAGCGTGGTGTAGCCGGTGCGCTCCGAGGTCCCTACCGGGCCGTAGGAAGTGTTTGGGGTACTGGTACAGGTCAGTTGGTCGGTCTTTTTCTTGTTCTTCTTGCATTGGGTGGTGGTGCTCTTTGCCACCTGCCCGTATTCGGTGGCGGTGTAGCGATACGTCACCTGCTTGCTGTCGACGTCCAGGGTGACGGTCATTTTGATCGGCGCGTGGTTCTTGGGCAGGGTGGTGTCGGTGAAGACATTGCGAAAGCCCTGGTCCTGCATGGCGCGGACCATGTCACGCAGGTAGTAGCGAGCATTGAGTGAGTTTTCATCACTTCCGCCAGTGGAGGTCACCAGCACGGTTGCCTGCCGGTCGAAGTGATAGTCGGGATCAGGCGTCGCGTTGATCGCTACGTCCAGTTGCGTGGCACACCCACTGAGCAGGGCGGTCAGTATTAATAGGGTGCAAAGCAAGAAGCGGGTCATGAAAAAACCTTACAACTGAGATTTGGGTAAAGGCTGAACGATTGAGTCCAGCCAAAAATAACCCTCAATCGTCCTGCTGCGACATCGTGTCCGTAAATGCGTGAGTCGCATTAAATCGCAGGCAATAAAAAACCCCAAGGAACGCATTGTTCCTTGGGGTTTCTCGGTATTTTGGTGCCCAGAGACGGAATCGAACCGCCGACACGGGGATTTTCAATCCCCTGCTCTACCGACTGAGCTATCTGGGCAACGGGGCGCATTAAACGGGTTTTTCAGGGGGTCGTCAAGCAAGTTTTCAAAAAATATTTAATTATTACCGTCGCTTACGTGCAGACCCTGGTTTTTGATCAATTATTGAGCAGGCGGCACGTAGCCGTCGGCCTTGGCGTATTCCTCGCCGGAAAAGAACTTGTCCATTTCGCCGGCCAGGTATTTACGGTCTTCGGCGTTCATCATGTTCAGGCGTTTTTCGTTGATCAGCAGGGTCTGGTGTTTCAACCAGTCGCCCCAGGCTTTGGCGGAGACGTGCTCGTAGATGTCCTGGCCCTTGGCACCTGGGTACGGAGGGCGCTCCAGGGCTGGCAGTTCTTCTTTGTACTTGCGGCACATGATGGTGCGGGTCATGACGAAACTCCTGCGTTCAATACGTCGGCCGCGCGCTTCAGCAGTTTTTTCACCGGGGCGGCAAGGCCCAGGCGCGGCGGGGTGGCGAGGTTATACCAGAGCCAGTCGGCCTCGGCCACGTGATGGGCGGTTTCCTCGACCTGGACCAGCCAGGGTTCGATGGCCAGTTGGAAGTGGCTGAAAGTGTGGACCAGCCCGGGCAGTTCCTGATGCTTGCCCAGCGCCAGCGCGTGCTGGTTGGCGAGGTGATCCAGGTCTTGCAGGTCGTCCAGCTCCGGCAAGCTCCACAAGCCGCCCCACAAGCCCGTAGACGGGCGACGGTAAAGCAGGATCGCGCCCTCTGCGTTGGCCAGCATCGGCATCAGCGTGCGCTTTTGCGGGATGGTCTTGCGCGGCTTCGGGATCGGGTAGCGTGTTTCCAGGCCCAGCATGTGGGCTTCGCAGCCTTTTTCCAGCGGGCACAGCAGGCAGCTGGGTTTGCTGCGGGTGCACAGGGTGGCGCCCATGTCCATCATGGCCTGGGTGTAGGCGTTGACGCGCTCAAAGGGTGTGAAGCGCTCTGCGGTGGCCCACAGCTGTTTGGCGACCTTGGGCTCGCCCGGGTAACCCTCTTGCGCGGTAAAGCGCGCCAGCACGCGTTTGACGTTGCCGTCGAGGATCGGCGCGCGCAGGCCCATGCTCAGGCTGGCAATCGCGCCAGCGGTGGACAGGCCGATGCCCGGCAGCTCGGTGAGCTTTTCCACGTCGCGGGGGAATTCGCCGCCGTGTTCGGCCACCACGATCTTGGCGGTCTTCTGCAGGTTGCGCGCCCGGGTGTAGTAGCCCAGGCCCGTCCACAGGTGCAGCACTTCATCTTCCGGCGCAGCGGCCAGGGCTTCGACGGTTGGCAGGGAGGCCATGAAGCGGTCGAAGTAGTTGAGCACGGTGCTGACCTGGGTCTGTTGCAGCATGATCTCCGACACCCACACCCGGTAAGGGGTGATGTCCTGTTGCCAAGGCAGGTCGTGGCGGCCATGGCGGTCGTACCAGTCCAGCACCGCTTGTGAAAACTGCTCGGTTCTCATCGGTTGAACAAGCCTTTCAATGCGTCTTTGAGCTTGGGGTTAACCTTGTCGAGCTTCTCTTCCAGCTTCTCGTTGAGGCGGTTGCCGGCAGCCTTGAGGGCGACCTGGCCCAGGCCGTCCTTGTCCAGGCGGCAGGCCTTGGCGCCAAGCTCAAGCGGGCCTCGGCAGCGCAGGGGCACCTCAATGCCCTGGAAGTTGGCGCCGACCTGGCAGGCTGGGTCCGGCACGTCACGCTTGTCGCCTTCGACGATGATGCCGACGCGGTAGTCCATGCCCAGCACGCGTAAATCCACATCGCCGTTGCCGTTGAGCGTCAGGCCAGGGATACGTACTTTCAGGTCGGGGTTGCTGGCCACGCCGTTACGGAACGTGAGGTTGCCGCGCAGTTCCTGGAAGGGCGTGTCCTTGCCGCCTGGTGTGGCGCTCAGGGTCTTGCGGTTGAGCAGGGCGATGCCGGTGCACAGTTGCTGCTCGATGTTGGCATTGAGCAGCACACCGTTGTTGATCACGATGCTGGCGGTGCCGTTGAGGCTGTCGATCAAGGCCTTCTGGCTATTGCCACGGCCGTTGAGGTTACTGTCGAGGCTGAGCTGGCCTTTGACCGGCGGGTTTTTCCCTTGGGCCTGCAGGATGCGCTCAACGGGCACCTGCTTGATGTGGCTTTGCAGGGCCAGCACTGGCGTGTCCTGGCGTACGTCGAGTGTGCCGTTGGCCTGGAACGTGCCGTTGTAGAGACCGCCGCTGAGGGTGTCGAGCTTGAGTTGCCCGTCAATGCCAGAGGCTTTGAGCACCGCGTTCTGAATGGGCAACTGGCTCAGGGTCAGTTCGCCAAAGGCCAGGTCTGCATTCACGTCCAGGCTGCGCAGGCGCGTCAGCGGCAGCAGTTTGTCGTTGCTCCAGGCACCTTTGGTTGGCGCCTCCGGCAATGGTGTACTGCCGCCTGCCGCCATGGCGCCGGCTTCGCTGCTCTGTACTTCGGCCTGGCGTGCGGCGGTTGCGCCTTTGGCGGCTTCGGATTTGGCCGGCAGGTAATTGTCGGCATTGAAGGTATCGCCCTTGAGCTGCACACGCAGTGACTGCTTGGCGAAGTCATCCACGGCGATGCGGCCGGTGAAGGTGCTGGCATCGAGCTTCAGGTTCAAGTTTTCCAGGGCGACGCTGGTGGGCGTGCCCTTGAGGCGGCTCACCAGTTCGACCTTGCTCAGGCTGCCTGGGGCCATGGCAGGCAGTGGGTGGCCGACGCTCTCAAGAAACTTGGCCAGGTCAAACTGGGCAACCGACAGGGCGCCGCTGATCTGCGGGGTTTTGTCCAGGTCATTGGCCTTCAGTTCCCCCAAGGCGCGCAGTTGGTTGGCCGCCAGTTTCAGGTTGGTCCATTCGGCGACGTTGGCCGCCAGGTCCACCAGCAGTTGGCCCTGGGTGGAGAAGCTCACGGTCTTGCCTTGCAACGGCTCACCGGTAGCCTCGCCACTCAAGCGCATGTCTTCGAACTGATAACGCTTGAGCGCGCGCTGGATGCGCAAGTTGCCGTTCAGCTCAGTCTTGACCCGCATCAGCGGCTGGTTGCTGCCCAGGAACGCCGTGAGTTTCAGCGGGATGCTGGCGCCTTCGTGGATGGCACCGGCACTCAACTGGATACTTTCGGCACTCAATTGCTTGCCGGTCTGTTCATCGGTGTATTCGACGCGGGCGTTGTTGATGGTCAGGCTGTCGATGTCCAGGCGGATCGGCTGCGGCGGTTTTTCCGGCTTGGTTTCAGCCACCGGTTCGACCGGCGCGGGAGCGGGGGCACCGGCGGTTTCGTCGGGCAGGTTCTTGCCGATGTCTTCCCAGTTGCCGTGGCCTTGCTTATCGCGGTTCAGGCGCAGGTTCAAGCCCTCGACACGCACATCGCTCATTTGTACTTCGCGGCGCAGCAGTGGCAGTACGCGCACCGAGAGGCCGAGCATCTGCAAGTCGGCAAACGGTTGAGTCGGTGCGGTCAGGGTTGCGACGCTGGCTTCATGAAGCTCCAGGCCCAGCCAGGGGAACAGGCTCCAGCCGATATCGCCATTGAGCGTCAGCTCGATGTGGGCCTTGTCGCGGGCTATCTGGCGAATTTCTTCTTTGTAGTCGTTGGGATCGAAAAGGTGGGTCAGGGCAAAGCCGAGCGCCACAATGATCAGCAACAGCCCGAGAAGTACCAGACCCAGGATTTTGCCGAACGCTTTCATGGGCGAGTCCTTGTATGTCGATTTCAAAATTTAGCCGCAGAGTATAACGCCCGAAGGCCGGCGTCAGTTCACGGATCGTTACATTGTATCCACCGGTGCGGAAATGGGATTTTGACGTCAAGAAAATACAGATAATCGAAAAAAGGTAGTGGCAGTTTGATTTTTCCGTCATCCACTGGTGCTAATCTCTGCACGTTCGTCCGCCTTCTGCGACTTAACGTCGCGCTTAAAAGGGAGCTTCACTCAACAAAACGGCCACGCTTTGCGTGCAAGGCCGAGGGAGAGAGCGCCTGACGGACGCATACCAATAACTGGGGGAAACACCAATGAGCACTAGCACTGTGGCCGGCAATGCCGCCGCACAGCCTGCGTTCCTGTCCAAGGAGCGCATCATCGCCAAGCCGGGCTTCAACCGCTGGCTGGTTCCACCGGCCGCACTGGCCATCCACTTGTGCATCGGCATGGCCTACGGCTTCTCGGTGTTCTGGCTGCCCTTGTCCAAGGCGCTGGGCATCACCGCACCTGTGGCCTGCGCGCCGGACATGAGCTTTATCGCCCAAGTCTTTTCGTCCCAATGCGACTGGCCCATCTCCATGCTGGGCTGGATCTATACCCTGTTCTTCATCTTCCTGGGCTGCTCCGCAGCAATCTGGGGCGGCTGGCTGGAACACGCCGGGCCGCGTAAGGCTGGTGTTGTCTCGGCGCTGTGCTGGTGTGGTGGCCTGCTGATCTCCGCCTTGGGTATCTATACCCACCAGATCTGGCTGATGTGGATCGGCTCCGGGGTCATTGGCGGTATTGGCCTGGGCCTGGGCTATATCTCGCCCGTTTCGACCTTGATCAAGTGGTTCCCGGACAAACGCGGCATGGCGACCGGCATGGCGATCATGGGCTTTGGCGGCGGCGCGATGGTGGGTGCACCTTTGGCCGCGGCGCTGATGGGCCATTTCTCTTCACCGACCAGCGTCGGTGTATGGCAGAGCTTTGTGGTCATGGCGGCGATTTACTTCGTGTTCATGATCGGTGGCGCACTGCTGTATCGCGTGCCGCCAACCGGCTGGAAGCCTGAGGGTTGGACTGCTCCGGCGAAAAAAGCCAGCAATGCGATGATCACTCACCGCCATGTGCATGTGAATGTCGCGTGGAAAACCCCGCAGTTCCGCCTGGTATGGCTGGTGCTGTGCCTGAACGTGTCGGCCGGTATCGGCATCCTGGGCATGGCTTCGCCACTGCTGCAGGAAGTGTTCGGCGGCAAGTTGCTGGGTGTTGATGTGCCATTTGGTCAATTGGATGCGGGCCAGTTGGCCTCCATTGCAGCCATTGCCGCTGGTTTTACCGGCCTGTTGAGCCTGTTCAACATCGGTGGCCGGTTCTTCTGGGCGTCGTTCTCCGACTACCTGGGGCGTAAAAACACCTATTTTGTGTTCTTCGCCCTGGGCTTTGCCCTGTACGCGCTGATCCCGAACCTGGGGCACCTGGGTAACGTGGCGCTGTTCGTGGCCGCGTTCTGCATCATTCTGTCGATGTACGGCGGTGGTTTTGCCACGGTTCCGGCCTACCTGGCGGACTTGTTCGGCACTCAGATGGTTGGCGCGATCCACGGTCGCCTGTTGACCGCCTGGGCCGCTGCGGGCGTATTGGGCCCGGTGCTGGTGAACTACCTGCGTGAATACCAGTTGAGCATCGGCGTTGAACGCGCCGCGGCCTACGACATCACCTTGTACATCCTCGCCGGCCTGCTGGTGCTGGGCTTCATCTGCAACCTGCTGGTGCGCCCGGTGGCCGACAAGTACTTCATGACCGACGCGGAACTTGCCGCCGAACAGGCGCTGGGCCATGACAAAGGTGCTGATGCGAGCACTGTGCTGGAATGGAAGGCCTCCGCCGCCAGCAAGCCGCTGGCGATTGCTGCGTGGCTGGTAGTGGGTATTCCGTTGGCGTGGGGTGTGTGGGTGACCCTGCAGAAGACGGCGGTACTGTTCCACTGACACCGCAATAAGGGTGGGCCCGGCTCCTGTGGGGCCGGGCTTGTGTGGGAGCTGGCTTGCCTGCGATAGCATCACTGCGGTGTAACTGATGCCCCGAGGTGTCTGCATCGCAGGCAAGCCAGCTCCCACATAAGCCCATGCTCACATGTATGCACATGTCTATCCCCGACATTCCTCGCTCCAACTCGTCAGTCTTATCCCCTTCGTTGTTTCTGTTTAGCGCCTGCGCCCCTATAATGGCTGCCTTTTTCGCCCAATGATTTTGCGGAGCTGGTGATGGCCGAACGTAAGGCATCTGTCGAGCGCGACACTCTGGAAACCCAGATCAAAGCCTCGATCAACCTGGATGGCACCGGAAAGGCCCGATTTGATATCGGTGTACCTTTTCTTGAGCACATGCTGGACCAGATCGCCCGTCACGGGCTGATCGACCTGGATATCGTCGGCAAAGGCGACCTGCATATCGACGACCACCACATGGTGGAAGACGTGGGCATCACCCTCGGCCAGGCGTTTGCCAAGGCCATCGGCGACAAAAAAGGCATCCGTCGCTACGGCCATGCCTATGTCCCGTTGGATGAAGCGCTGTCCCGTGTGGTCATCGACTTCTCCGGTCGCCCGGGTTTGCAGATGCACGTGCCGTACACCCGCGCTAACGTGGGCCGTGGCTTTGACGTCGACCTGTTCCAGGAATTCTTCCAGGGCTTTGTCAACCACGCACTGGTCAGCCTGCACATCGACAACCTGCGCGGCACCAACACTCACCACCAGATCGAAACCGTGTTCAAGGCTTTCGGCCGCGCACTGCGCATGGCCGTGGAAGTCGATGAGCGCATGGGCGGGCAAATGCCGTCGACCAAGGGCGTCCTGTAATGCAGACGGTCGCGGTTATCGATTACGGCATGGGTAACCTGCACTCGGTGGCCAAGGCCCTTGAGCATGTAGGCGCTGGCAAGGTGCTGATCACCAGCGATGCCAACGTGATTCGCGAAGCCGACCGTGTGGTGTTCCCCGGCGTCGGCGCGATTCGCGATTGCATGGCCGAGATCCGTCGCCTGGGCTTTGATAGCCTGGTGCGCGAAGTCAGCCAGGACCGCCCCTTCCTCGGTATCTGCGTGGGCATGCAAGCCTTGCTCGACAGCAGTGAAGAGAACGGCGGTGTCGACTGCATTGGCCTGTTTCCAGGGCAGGTGAAGTTCTTCGGCAAAGACCTGCATGAAGATGGCGAGCACCTCAAAGTCCCGCACATGGGCTGGAACGAAGTGCGCCGCACCGTCGACCACCCGCTGTGGCACGACATCCCGGACATGGCGCGTTTCTACTTCGTGCACAGCTACTACATCGCCGCCGGTAACCCGCGCCAGGTGGTGGGTGGCGGGCATTACGGCGTCGATTTTGCCGCCGCACTGGCCGATGGTTCGCGCTTTGCCGTGCAGTTTCACCCGGAGAAAAGCCATACCCATGGCCTGCAATTGCTGCAGAATTTCGCCGCGTGGGATGGTCGCTGGTAAATGGCCAGGAAGCCGAAGCCGCCGATCTTGAACCTCGCGCCCGAGCAGGAGCGTGAGGCTACCGACAAGATCAAGCGGTTCATGGAAGACCGCTTCGAGCTCAAGCTGGGCTCGTTCGAGGTCGCCGAAATTCTTGAGCTGTTCACCACCGAAGTGGCGCCGCATTATTACAACAGGGCGATTTTCGACACGCAGACGCTCCTTAAAGAAAGGTTCGAAAGCATCGAAAGCGACTTGTGGTCGCTTGAGAAACCCTGATTTCCCAAGCATTGCTGAATATCGAATAAGGTTTGCCAGATGCTGATTATCCCCGCTATCGATCTCAAGGACGGCGCTTGTGTCCGCCTGCGCCAAGGCCGCATGGAAGATTCCACCGTGTTCTCCGATGACCCGGTGAGCATGGCTGCCAAATGGGTAGAAGGGGGCTGCCGTCGTCTGCATCTGGTGGACCTGAACGGCGCCTTCGAAGGCCAGCCGGTCAATGGCGAGGTGGTCACCGCCATCGCCAAGCGCTACCCGACCCTGCCGATCCAGATCGGCGGCGGTATCCGCTCCCTGGAAACCATCGAGCACTACGTGAAAGCGGGCGTGAGCTACGTGATCATCGGCACCAAGGCCGTGAAAGACCCAGCCTTCGTCGCCGAAGCCTGCCGCGCGTTCCCTGGCAAGGTGATCGTCGGCCTGGATGCCAAGGACGGCTTCGTCGCCACCGACGGCTGGGCTGAAATCAGCACCGTGCAAGTGATCGACCTGGCCAAGCAGTTCGAAGCCGATGGCGTGTCCGCCATCGTTTATACCGACATCGCCAAAGACGGCATGATGCAGGGCTGCAACGTACCTTTCACCGCAGCCCTGGCAGCGGCCACCAAGATTCCGGTGATCGCTTCCGGCGGCATCCACAACCTGGGCGACATCAAGTCGCTGCTGGACGCCAAGGCGCCTGGGATCATCGGCGCCATCACCGGCCGTGCGATCTATGAAGGCACTCTGGACGTCGCCGAAGCCCAGGCTTACTGCGACGCCTACAACGGCTGAGGACTGACCATGGCGCTGGCCAAACGCATCATCCCTTGCCTGGACGTCGACAACGGTCGCGTGGTCAAGGGCGTCAAGTTCGAGAACATCCGTGACGCCGGCGACCCGGTGGAAATTGCCCGTCGCTACGATGAGCAAGGTGCCGACGAGATTACCTTTCTCGACATCACCGCCAGCGTCGATGGCCGCGATACCACGCTGCATACCGTCGAGCGCATGGCCAGCCAGGTGTTTATCCCGCTGACCGTGGGTGGCGGCGTGCGCACAGTGCAAGACATCCGCAACCTGCTCAATGCCGGTGCGGACAAGGTCTCGATCAACACCGCCGCGGTGTTCAACCCCGAGTTTGTCGGCGAAGCCGCGCAGCACTTCGGTTCGCAATGCATCGTGGTGGCTATCGACGCCAAGAAGGTCTCCGGCCCGGGCGAAACCCCGCGCTGGGAGATCTTCACCCACGGCGGGCGCAAGCCTACCGGGCTGGACGCGGTGGAGTGGGCGATGAAGATGGAAGGCCTGGGCGCCGGTGAAATCCTGCTGACCAGCATGGACCAGGACGGCATGAAAAACGGCTTCGACCTGGGCGTCACCCGCGCCATCAGCGATGCACTGGGCATCCCGGTGATCGCGTCGGGCGGCGTCGGCAACCTGCAACACCTGGCCGATGGCGTGCTTGAAGGCCACGCCAGCGCGGTGCTGGCGGCGAGTATTTTCCACTTTGGCGAATACACCGTGCCCGAGGCCAAGGCCTACATGGCAGCGCGCGGTATCGTCGTGCGCTAAACGCTGCTGGACACCATGGCAGGCTCGCGGCACTCTCTGCGCTTGCCATGGATTCCGGTAGCCTTCATGTTCAAACACCTGCTGCTCGCCCTCGCCAGTTCCTCCATGCTCATGGTGGCTCCGGCACACGCCGAACAACCGTCTGACGCCTCCCTGGTGTTGCTGACGGAAAATTTCCCGCCCTACAACATGGCGAAAAACGGCAAGAACTTCGCCAAGGACGAGAACATCGAAGGCATTGCCGTGGACATCGTGCGCGAAACCTTCAAGCGCGCTGGCATTTCCTACAACCTCACTCTGCGTTTTCCTTGGGAGCGAATCTACAAGCTCGCCCTGGAACAGCCAGGTTACGGCGTGTTTGTAATGGCGCGGTTGCCAGATCGTGAAGCCTTGTTCAAATGGGTCGGCCCTATCGGCCCGGACGATTGGGTGTTGCTGGCCAAGGCAGACAGCAAGATCGAGTTGGAAAATCTGGAGCAAGCGCGCCGCTACAAGATTGGCGCCTACAAAGGCGATGCCATTGCCGAAAGCCTGGACAAGCAGGGGCTCAAGCCGATAGTCGCCCTGCGTGACCAGGATAATGCGCAAAAGCTTATGGAAGGCCAGATCGACCTGTGGGCCACAGGCGACCCCGCTGGGCGTTACCTGGCGCGGCAGGTGGGGGTGAACGGGCTCAAGACGGTATTGCGCTTCAACAGTGCGCAGCTTTACCTGGCGTTGAACAAAGACGTGTCGGATGAGGTGGTGGCCAGGCTCCAGGCCGCATTGGATGAGTTACGCAACAGCGGCCGTATAGACGAAATCATGGCGCAATATCTGTAAGTGAGCTGTTGTGGCGAGGGAGCTTGCTCCCGCTGGGCTGCGTAGCGGCCCCAAAATCGTGGGAGCGCTTCGCACCCCAGCGGGAGCAAGCTCCCTCGCCACAGTGACTGTCAGCGATAG
>NZ_WKFA01000088.1:0-15451 GCF_021605325.1 Pseudomonas sp. PA-7-1E | reverse complement strand
GCGCAGCGGCCCCAATAAAAGCGGGAGCGCTGCGCACTCCAGCGCGAGCAAGCTCGCTCGCCACAGGAGGGGGGCTCACCACAATGGGGCGCGGCGTGTTTCAGATTGGTGCGCCAACCCACTTGAACTTCACCGAGCCCCGATTCTTCTAAGGAGTTTCGTCACCTTGTGGAGCACCGTCGTGTCCAGAATCATCTCCCCCCACACTCCGGAAGCGGCCCTGAACGACCACAGCGAACACAACGCAAAGATTTTCGGCTCGCCCAAGGACCGCCTCGACTTTTACCGGCGCGAGATCCAGTACGAAACCAGCATCCTGGCCAACCGCACCGACGCCTACCTGACCGCGCAATCCTTCCTGGTGATTGCCTTTGTCTCCGGCATGGGCAACCTCAACCCGGAATGGGGCAAGCTGTTCACGCTGGTGGTGCCGATCTTCCTGGTCTCGCTGGGTATTCTCAGTTCGCTGAATGCCTGGCCCGGTATCCGTGCGGCGTATGAAATCATCGACCACTGGCACTACAAGCAAAGCGAATTGCTGCGCAGCGAGCCGGTGATGGGCATGGCCTACGATGAATCGCCGCTGTTTTCCGAGGTGGAGTCGAGCCACAAGGGCTATCGCAAGTCGTTGTTGTTTTCCATGCGTGCGCCGTGGTTGTTCATGGTGTTCTGGCTAGTGCTGGGCATCTATGCGTTTTATATCCAGGTGGACAATCCACTGCGCTGAGCAATTGGACGGAACTTCAGCCGTGGCCGTGACGCCTTAGCTCTATGCGGTACAGATTTTTCACCGGCCTGCAAAGAGGTGCCTCATGACCCAGCCTAAAGATCCCCAGACCCACAATCGCAACGACCCAGCCATCGACGGCGGCGAGCCGGCCCCTGGCACTGCCGCCGAAGCGCCCAAGGATCCAACGCCTGCGAGCGACCCAAAGGCCAAGGAAAACGACTACAGTCCAGACTTTAGGCCTGAGCGTGAGCACAAGCCTGAAACCGATGCCGATATCGATACCCAAGGCGGTTAGAGGAGACGCACATGTCAAAAGAACTGGACGATGAACTCAACGACCCGGGCAACGAAGACCCGGGTTCGCTGATGGACGATGCCGAGGTACCGCTGAACGACCTGGATGAAGCGGCGGACGTTGGCAACACTGAAAATCAGGACTGATCCGGCGGCGGGCCCGAGGGATTGCTGAGCTTGAAGTAGACGTCTTCCTCGGCCCCGCCGTCCAGCGACACCTCCTGGCCCACCACGCGGTTATCGATCAGCGTCTGCGCCTGATCGCGGCTGATATTGACCACTGTGCTGCGCTTGCCAGTGATCACATACACCACATCCACCCCATGCTCGGCCAAAGCTGCCAGGTAGTTGGCATGGGGCAGGTCTTCGCCCAGTTCATATTGACGTTGCTCGCGTGTGGTCACGCCGCCTGCCTGCGCCAGGTATTGCTGCGAATATCCCAGGCGTTGGCGTTCCTCAAGCAATCGTTGGGCGATGTTTTTCATTAGTTGACTCGCACTGTGGGTCCTGACTGTTTGAAACCCCGGCGCGGTGCAGGATTCAATTTTTTTGCGCAGCCTGACGCTCATACCACGCCAGCATGGGCTGGGTGCTCAACCCGTGGGCCAGGATGCTCAACGCGATGACCGACAACGTCAGGTTGACCGCCACCGTACTGCTGGTGCCCACCAGCCCGTGGTTGAGCGCATAGAACAGGTAGTAAATGCTGCCGATCCCACGAATGCCGAACCAACTGACCAGGCTGCGTTGCCGCCGGTCCAACAGGCGGCCCCAAGGCATGGCGAATACACTGGCGGGGCGAATCACACAAAACAGCAACGGTGCCACCGCCAACGCGGCCCACTCCCAGTGGCTGACCAGCACGATGCCCAAGACTGTCACCAGGAACACCTCCATGGCCCGCTCCACCAGGCTGCCGAAGGCCAGCATGTCGCCCATCATCACGCCTGCCGCGATCTGGGTGTCCTTCAACTGGCTGACGTCACCATGCAAGGCTTGCTCGGGCTCGATTTCAAGGTGGCCCACCACCGGTTGCGCCAGGTGCTCGGCGGGTGTCTGGGCGTTGCCGGTGGACTTCACCTCCGCCTGGCGCAACCCCAGGCCCGCCGCGAATACCGACAGGAAGCCATAGCCGCCCACGGCTTCGGCGGTCACATAGGCAAGGGCGATCAATGCCAGTGTCAGGTAATCATTGGGCGAGAGGGTGCTGTCGGCATTGATCAGGCGCAGGCGCAACGTCACCCGGCCGATACCTCGGCCCATCCAGTAGCCGATCAATAGCCCGACCGGCACCGCCCATACCAGGTTTTTCAGCACCCAACCGCCGACCCAGTCGCCATCGAAGCCGCCGTGTTGCATGAACAGCAGGCCGAAGATCACAAACGGGAAGGCGCTGCCATCGTTCAGCCCCGCTTCGCCTGACAGACCGAAGCGCAGCGCGTCGTAGTCCTGGGCATTGTTGACCTGAACCAGGCCCGCCAGCACCGGGTCGGTCGGCGCCAGGATCGCGCCCACCAGCAGAGACACCCCCCACGACAGATCAAGCAGGTAATGCAGCAACAGCCCGGTGCCGAGGATGGTCAACAACATGACCGGGCCGGCCAGGCCGAAGGCGATGCGCCAAGTGCGATGCTTGAGCGGCAGGCGCAACTTCAGGCCGCTGACAAACAGCGAAAACAGCACTGCCACTTCGGTCAGGTGCTCCATCCAGCGCGCCGAGCCCTTGATGTCCAGATGCAGCAGGTCCACACCCAGAGGGCCGATGGCGATACCCAGCAACAGGCACACCGCCGAGGTGGTGACCGGCATCCAGCGCAAGTATGAGGAGGTGAGGGCCAGGGTAAGCAGTACGGCGCCCAATACGGCCAACCATAGAATGAAAGTCATTGTGCGTGTTCCAGGGCCGTGGTCTATGCAACTTTGAGAACGGCGACCGGAAGGGGGTTCAATGTGATTGCCTGCCATGGGGGCAAGGCCATATTTAGCCATTGAACGAAGGTTTGCCATGCACTAAGTTGGCCGCTTGTCGCCCGCGCATCTACGGATCTGCGTCTTTCTTCTTTCATCAGAGGCTCTGGCATGAAGTTTTCCCCCTTCGTTGAGCGAATTGCAGGGCAGGGCGTTGCCGCCTGGGACATCCACCACGCCGCGTCCGACGCCGCCAGCCAGGGCGAAGACGTCATCATCCTCAGCGTCGGCGATCCGGATTTCGCCACGCCGCCCTTTATCACTGACGCCGCCGTCAATGCCTTGCACGCGGGAGATTCTCACTACACCGAGATCGCCGGTCGCCCCGCACTGCGCGAGGCGATCGCCGCCCGTTACAGCCGAACCCTTGCCCGGCCGTTGGCCGCCGACAACGTGATCATCGTGCCCGGTGCGCAGAACGCGCTGTTCATCAGTTCGCTGTGCCTGTTGCAGGCCGGCGACGAAGTGCTGGTGCTCGACCCGATGTATGTCACCTACGAAGCCACGCTCAAGGCCAGCGGCGCCACTCTGGTGCGGGTGCCCTGCAGTGCTGAGGCCGGCTTTCGCCTGAATCCGTCCTTGCTCGCCGCCGCGATCACCCCGCGTACCCGGGCGATATTCTTTTCCAATCCGAACAACCCCACTGGCGTGGTGCTTGACCTGCAGGAGCTGCAAGCCATTGCCGACTTGGCCATCGCCCATGATCTGTGGGTGGTGGTGGATGAGGTCTACGAAAGCCTGGTGTTCGACGGTCAATACCACAGCCTCGCGGCATTCCCGGGCATGGCCCAGCGCTGCATTGTGATCGGCAGCTTGTCCAAGTCCCACGCCATGACCGGCTGGCGTATCGGCTGGCTCATCGCTCCAGTGCAAATGGTGCAGCACGCCGAAACCCTGCTGTTGAGCATGATGTACGGCTTGCCTGGCTTCGTGATGGAGGCGGCGACCGCCGCGGTTTTGGCCCACGATGAAGTCACTGAAGGTATGCGGGAGACCTACCGACGCCGACGTGACCTGGTAGTGACCGCCTTGAGCACCTGCCCAGGCATCCGGGTGCTGGCGCCGCAAGCCGGCATGTTCGTGCTGGTGGATGTGCGCGGTACGGGGCTGGGGTCGCTGGATTTTGCCTGGCGCCTGTTTCGCGAAGCGGGCGTGTCGGTGCTGGACGCAGCAGCCTTCGGCGAGCCGGCCCAGGGGTTCGTTCGACTGTCCTTTACCCTGGGCGAGGAGCGCCTGGCGCAAGCCTGTCGGCGGATTGTGGGGTTTGTGGAAAAGCTGACCAGTGAGCGCGCCGTGCACTGGGCATGAGTACCTGAACAACTTATTTAGTCAGCCAACGGCGGCAAACGCCGTTTCACCGGGGTTTTCTTGACGATAGCGGTGTTGGTTTCGGCATAGGTATTCAGCCGGTCCAGCAGCGTGTCGAGGTGTTCCATGGTGCGTACATGCAGGCGTGCGATAAAGCAGTCGTCCCCGGTAACCTTGTCGCACTCTGTGAACTCGGGGATCGCCTGGATCTGGCGCTCCACTTCCTGCAATTTGCCGGGCAGGGGGCGGATGCGCACGATGGCTTGCAGCAGGTAGCCGAAGTGTTTGGGGTCGATGTCGACGGTGTAGTGGGTCAGCACGCCGCGTTCTTCCAGGCGGCGCAGGCGTTCGCTGACGCTGGGTGACGACAGCCCGGTGATGCCTGCCAGGGCCTTGAGGGACAACCGCGAGTCGTCCATCAAAGCGGCGATCAGTTGCTGGTCGATGGTGTCGATCATGGTCTGTGCCTAATAAGAAAAGGTGATTTCGGGATTTTGCCTTTTTTAGTCGCTGTAGCCGTCGCCAACAGATTGCCATACTGGAGCCTCACTTGAGGAGCCTCAATCATGGATTCATCCATCCGTCGTGGGTCGTGGGAAATGGTCGCCGCCATGCTGATCTCGGGCAGCATTGGCTGGTTTGTGCTGGTGTCTGGCGTGTCGGTGATCGAGGTGGTGTTCTGGCGCTGCGTGATCGGTGCGCTGACGCTGGTACTGGTGTGCGCCTGGCTGGGTTACCTGCGCCTGGACCTGCTCAGTTGGGCAAAACTGGGGCTGGCCGTGCTCAGCGGCGTTGCCATTGTCGGCAACTGGTTGCTGCTGTTCGAATCCTATTCCCGTGCCTCCATCGCTATCAGCACCGCGGTGTACAACGTGCAGCCGTTTATCCTGGTGATGCTGGCGGCGGTGTTTCTCGGTGAAAAAATCACCGTGCAGAAATTGGCATGGTTGAGCGTGGCGTTCCTGGGCATGTTGGCGATTGTCACCGCCCATGGCGACCAAACGGGTGGAGGAGATTACCTGGTAGGCATCGCGCTGGCCCTGGGTGCGGCATTTTTGTATGCGGTCGCGGCGTTGATCATCAAGCGCCTCAAGGAAGTACCGCCACATTTGATGGCATTGATCCAGGTGACGACTGGCGCGCTATTGCTGGCGCCACTGGTGCCCTGGAATGGCCTGCCAGCATCCACCACGACGTGGGCGGCCTTGGTCACCTTGGGGGTGGTGCACACAGGTTTGATGTATGTACTGCTGTATGGCGCGATCCAGAAACTGCCGACGGCCATTACCGGCGCACTGTCGTTCATCTACCCGATTGCGGCGATCTTTGTGGATTGGATTGCGTTCGGGCATCGCCTGGGGTGGCTGCAATGGCTGGGTGTGGCGGCGATTCTGCTGGCAGCGGCAGGGTTGCAACGGGGCTGGTGGTGGCCCCGCAACCTCGGTAGGCGCGAGCTTGCTCGCGAAGAAGGTTAACGATGACGCCGCGTATCAGGGTTGAAACGCGGCGTTCTCTCGTTCTTCGCGAGCAAGCTCGCTCCTACAGGTGAGGGTTAGTGCGTGCCCTGGTAGATAAGGTTTTCCGGGTTGAAATGCTCTACCGCGCTGCCAGGCGGCGGCAGGCCGAGGATATGCCCCTTGATCTTGCCCACCACATGCATTTCGCAGGGTTTACAGTCGAACTTCAAGGTCAGCACTTCGTCACCGTGGATCAATTGCATGGGTGCCACCTTGGTCTTCACCCCGGTCACACCCTTGGCCTGTTTAGGGCACAGGTTGAACGAGAAACGCAGGCAGTGCTTGGTGATCATCACCGGCACTTCGCCGGTTTCTTCGTGGGCTTCGAAGGCCGCATCGATCAGCTTCACGCCGTGACGGTGGTAGAAGTCCCGGGCCTTCTGGTTGTAGACGTTGGCCAAAAACGACAAGTGCGCCTCGGGATACACCGGCGGCGGCGAGGTTTCAGCCTTGCGCCCACCCCGCGGATGTGCGGCGACGCGTGCGGCGGTCAGTGCTTCGATCACTTCACGGCGTAACGCCTTGAGCTGCGAGTTGGGGATGAAGAACGCTTGCGGCGCATCCAGTTCGATACGGGTGGCGTGGTACTCGGTGGTGCCGAGCTGGCCGAGCAGGTCGCGCAGGGTGTCCAGCGCCTGTTCCGGTTTGTTGGCCACGCCAAACGGGCCGGGCAGGGTGACACTGGCGCTGATGCCTTCTTCGCTGGTCGCGGTGATTTGCAGCTGCTCTTCACGCAGGCGCGCGACCCATGACAAACCGATACGGCGCTCGGCCGAGGTCTTGAGCAGGGCCTGTTGCCAGTTGTGGTCCAGGTTGCGATTGAGCGGGTGATGCGGACGCAGTTGATGCAGGCCAGCCGGCATTTCGTTGGGCTCGACGCGGTAGCGGTAGCGCTTCTCACCGTCTTCCTCGAACTCACCCTTGGGCTCGGCGATGTTGGCGCGAAAACCCACCACTTCACGCTTGATCAGCACATTGAGGCCGTCGCCGTTGGACAGTGGCTCATGGGTGACCACCTGCAAGTCGCGCTTGCCGGCTTTTTCCACGGTGCCCACGGGCAGGCCGGTAAAGGTCGGGGTGTCAAAGGCACCGATGTCGATCTTGCGGTCGCTGACAAAGTAGTCGGTGCTGCCACGGTGGAAGGTTTTTTCCGGGTCGGGCAAGAAGAAGTGCGCGGTACGGCCGCTGGAAGCGCGGGCCAGGTCCGGGCGGTCTTCGAGGATCTCATCGAGGCGCTGGCGGTAGTAGGCAGTGATGTTCTTCACATAACCCATGTCCTTGTAGCGGCCTTCGATCTTGAACGAACGCACGCCCGCTTCGACCAGGGCACGCAGGTTGGCGCTCTGGTTGTTGTCTTTCATCGACAGCAGATGCTTTTCAAAGGCCACCACGCGGCCCTGGTCATCTTTCAGGGTGTAGGGCAGGCGGCAGGCCTGGGAGCAGTCGCCACGGTTGGCGCTGCGGCCATTTTGCGCGTGGGAGATATTGCACTGCCCGGAGAACGCCACGCACAGGGCGCCGTGGATAAAGAACTCGATGGCGGCATCGGTCTCGTCGGCAATGGCGCGGATCTCTTGCAGGTTCAACTCGCGGGCCAGTACCAACTGCGAGAAACCGGCCTGGTCGAGAAACCTGGCCCGGCCCAGGGTGCGGATGTCGGTCTGGGTGCTGGCGTGCAGCTCGATCGGCGGAATATCCAGCTCCATCACGCCCAGGTCTTGCACGATCAACGCATCCACACCGGCATCGTAGAGCTGATGGATCAGCTTGCGCGCAGGTTCCAGCTCGTTGTCATGCAGGATGGTGTTGATGGTGGTGAAGACGCGGGCGTGGTAACGGCGGGCGAATTCCACCAGTTGAGCGATATCGCTCACGTCGTTACACGCTTTGGGGGGGGCGCAAAAGCTCGGCCCGCCGATATAAACGGCGTCGGCGCCGTGCAGGATAGCCTCGCGCGCGATGGCGACATCGCGGGCAGGGCTGAGCAATTCCAGGTGATGCTTGGGCAAGGACATAGTTTTTTTAGTCAGGCTTGTCACGGTCGAGGCGCGCATTGTAGCTGTGAAATGCCTGGGCGGCATCTACCGCAGGGCTGTCGGCCCTAATGCAAGCCCGTTAAGCGAACGCATTACTCAACGCAACGAAGACCCAATGTGGGAGCTGGCTTGCCTGCGAAGACGGCCTGACAGTCAACCCAGTTGGACCGTGTACATATCCATTCCTGCGGTAACTGCCACTTAGGGTTCCGCCTGACGGCGGGTCACTTTGGAAAAGAGCCCCAAAGTAACCAAAGGGCTCTTGCCCCACCACTCGGCACCTCGCCTAGGCTCGGTGTGCCCGTAATCCGCCAGTGATTTGGGGGGCCGCCGCCACGCGCCATCCATGGCGCGGGGCGGCTAAACCGGCATCCCTGCCGGTTTACCCCCCAAATCCCTGTCGAATTCCGGCCAGCGTGGTTTAACGGGGCGCCTAAGATCAAAAGCAGATCAAGATCAAGAGCGGCTCGCTTCGCATCGTGGTTACGGGGCTGCGGCGAACTGCACAGTTGTGTAGATACCTATGCTGCGATGGCGATGGAACATTCACCACCGCTATCGCAGGCAAGCCCACCTTTTTGACCGCGTTCGACATTCCGATCAGATCGGCGTTAACGGCGTCACAGATTCAAGCCTTGGCAGCCATCGCCGTCACTTCCACCCGCATACCTTCCACCGCCAAGGCGGCAACGCCCACTGCCGCCCGCACTGGCCAGGGCTTGGCGAAAAAGCGCTTGTAGACCTCGTTGAACGCAGCACGGTCGGCCATGTCGGTGAGGTAGATGGTCAGGTGCATGACCCGGTCCATGGAACTGCCGGCTTTTTCCAGCGCAACTTTCAGCGCTTGCAGAGTGCACTCGCTTTGCAGGGTGATATCGCCCAGTTCCAGGCTGCCATCGGCATGGGTGGGAATCTGGGTGGAGACCAGGATGCCGTTGAAGCCGATCACGTCGGAGGAGATGGAATCGGCGTCCGGGTCAGGGGTATAGGACAGGTCGTGGTTGGCCATGGGCACCTCGTGTTGGCAGGAACAGAAAGGCGCCATGGTCGGTGAAATTCACTCCAGGGGCAAACCCCGGCTTATATCCAGCGTCGGAACAGCACGCTGGCGTTCACGCCGCCAAAGCCGAAGCCATTGGACAGCGCGTATTCAATCGGCATGGGCCGCGCCTCATCGCGCACCATGTCCAGGCCGTCGGCGAGGGCGTCCGGGTTTTCCAGGTTGAGTGTCATTGGCGCGATCTGGTCACGCAGGGCAAGCACGGTGAAGACGGCTTCGATGCCCCCCGCAGCACCGAGCAAGTGGCCGGTGGCGGATTTTGTCGAGCTGATCGCCGGGCTACCACCAGTACCGAATAGCGTCCTGATTGCCGCCAACTCGCCTTTGTCGCCCACAGGTGTGGAGGTCGCGTGGGCATTCAGGTACTGCACCTGGGACGCCTCGATGCCCGCCTGGCGCAACGCTTGAGTCATTGCCCGGCGCGCACCGTCACCGTCTTCAGGCCCTGCGGTCATGTGATAGGCGTCTGCACTGGTGCCATAGCCCACCAGTTCGGCAATCGGCTGCGCACCCCGCGCCAGGGCATGTTCCAGCTCTTCAATCACCAGAATGCCGGCGCCTTCGCCCATCACAAAGCCGTCGCGCGCCTGATCGAAGGGTCGCGAAGCGCGCTGCGGGGTGGCGTTGAAATCGCTGGACAGCGCTCGCGCTGCGGCGAATCCGGCAAGGCTGACGCGATGAATCGCCGCTTCGGCACCGCCGCATACCGCGACGTCGACTTCCCCGGCGCGAATCATTCGCGCTGCGTCGCCGATAGCCTGAACCCCGGCGGCACACGCGGTTACTGGCGCACCCAGCGGGCCTTTCAAGCCATAGTTGATCGACACATGCCCGGCGGCCATGTTGCTCAGAAACGATGGAATGGTGAAGGGCGACAAACGACGCGGGCCCTTGCTGTCGGTGGTGCGCACCGCATCGGCAATGGCCGGGAAACCGCCGACGCCGGAGGCAATGATGGTTGCCGTGCGTTCCTGCTCTTCGGGTGTTCTGGGGGCCCAATTGGCCTGCTTCAGGGCTTCATCCGCCGCCGCCAGGGCAAACAGGATAAAGCGGTCCATCTTGCGCTGTTCCTTGGCGGCCAGCAGTCGATCAGGATCAAACCCCGCTTCGGGATCTTGAAGCACACTTTGCACCTGGCCGCCGATGGTGACCGCCAGGTCACCGATCAACTCTTGCGGCAAGCGGCGGATGCCCGACTGTCCGTCCAGCAAGCGCTGCCAAGTGGATTCCACGCTCGACCCCAGCGGCGTCAGCGCGCCCATGCCCGTCACGACGATACGTTTACTCATGCTCAATCGACTCCTGTTGCTTGAAGGGTACACAGCGTATGGACGTCACTATCATCATGAAAGTAACATGGCGTCATACAAGTTTGTACTCGCACACAGGAATACTTATGCAGCGCAAATCCCTCATCAGTGCCGAATGCCCCATCGCCCGTAGCCTTGAACGGGTAGGGGAGTGGTGGAGCATGCTGATCATGCGCGACGCCTTGCACGGCTTGCGCCGTTTTGACGAGTTCTCGCGCAGCCTGGGCATCGCGCCCAACATGCTGACGCGCCGCCTTAATGGCTTGGTAGAAGCGGGGATGCTGGAGCGCCGCGCCTACAGCGAGCGGCCGCCACGGTACGAATACGTGCCGACGGCCAGAGGCGAAGACTTTCGTATGGTGCTGATGGCGTTGGTGGCGTGGGGCAATCGGCATTACGCCGAGGAGGGCATCAGTGTCGAGGTGGTGGAACGCGAGACGGGCCGGCCGGTGCAGCCGATGATGGCGACGGAGGAAGGTGCGTGGGTGGCGATGGATCAGTGCGTGGTACAGCCCGGCCCGGCCGCCAGCGCAGGGATGCGCCAACGGCTGAGCCGTAGTGATTGATTACTCTTTTACATCCATGAACTCTTCGGCCCACGCCACATAGCTCTCAGGCAAGGTGTAGGTGTGGGTCAATTCCGTCGCACTGAGGTTCGAGGTGCTGTGGGTCAGCTGACGCTGGGCACGCAGGCTGTCGTAAGTGGCCTTGATCGCGGCGAAGTAGGCGCCATGCCCGGCCACCACGATGCGTACGCCCAGGCTGGCCAGGCGCTCGCTGTCGTGCAGTTGTGGGTTGCCGTAGGTCACCAGCATCAGCGGAACGCTGAGGTTCTCCGCGATTTGCTCCAGGTGGTCGAAGTCCTTGACGCCGACCATGCAGATGCCGTCAGCACCGGCCTTTTCGTAGGCCTTGGTCCGCGCAATCACGTCGCTGGTGGGCAGCACGCCGGCGTTGGTGCGCGCAATGATCGACAGCGCCGGGTCGACACGCGCCTCCAGCGCGGCCTTGACCTTGCCGATGCCTTCTTCGACGGAAATCAGGTCCGTGGATTTACGCCCGAATTGCGCAGGCAAGAGGGTGTCTTCGATGGTCAGCGCCGCGACGCCGGCGCGTTCCAGCTCTTCCACGGTGCGCATTACATTCAGGGCGTTGCCGTAGCCATGGTCGGCATCGGCGATGAAGGGCAACTGGGCCACACGGCCGATGCGGGTGGCTTGCTCGACGAACTCACTCAGGGTAATCAACGCAAAATCGGGGGCCGCCAGCACCTGCAGGGAGGCGACGGAGCCGCCCAGGATTCCCACTTCAAACCCCAGGTCGGCCGCGATGCGGGCAGACATGGGGTCGAATACGGAGGCGGTTTCAACGCACAGGGGCGTTGCCAGCAGGTCACGGAAGTTACGGCGTAGCGCTGAGTGAGAAATCTTGGGCATGGTCTTTCCTGGCTTTGGTCATCGTCAAGTGACGATCAATGTCTATTCGTGGTGCCGGGAGATTACCACGCAGATGCCCCTGTGATTATGACGTTTGAGCGCGGCGAGGGTTATCGAGCGACTGCACTGTACGACGTACCCAGGTCGCGGGCCCAGCCGTCGAGCACGTCCTTGACGTTGTCGGCGGTCATGACTTGCTTGTCATTGGCCAGGGGGGCACCGGTGCCTTTACGCACCATGGCCGCCACGACATCGCCGGTCGAACCATCTTCCAATGACAGCTCCGTGGCGATTTCACTGTCTCGATCGCGTATGCCTGTGGCGGCGCTCACGCCCGCTGCGACCAGGGTGATCGGCAGCCACTCATACAACCGCAGTCCCTGGGGGCTGGTGGTGATGCGGGTGATGGCAGGGCGTACTGTGAGGGTGTCAGGGCCAGGTTTTGAGGCCAGGTAAACGTATTTGCCAAGTTCCGAGCGCAGTACCAGGTCGTAGTAGCCGGTGACGTGGGAGAGCGTGCTTTGGGGGATCTGAGCGGTGGGTTCAACAGCCGGGAAAAACTGGCTAGGCGCCAGGTAGACCTGCTTGTAGCGGCCGCGCTTCAAGGCCGGGCTGATCCAACTCAGTACGGTCTGGCCCGACGGGCTCTGTTGTTCTTTAAGCAGGCTGTAGTCATGAAGAAAGCCTGTATATCGCTCGGGTTCGACCTTGTTGCTGCTGCAAGCCATCAGGCTCAGGGTGGCCGCCATCAGTAGCAGGAGTGAGCATTTACGGGCCATCAATGGGTTGCCTGTTCGTTTGGAGTGTCGTGTGACGATTCGATATGCAACTGGCCATGGGTCATGATCCAGTGGATAAGGTCGGCGATGGGAATGGAGTGGGCGTACTCGACCCAGCGCCCGGCGTCGGGGCTGTAGTGTTCGAAGTAGCGACGCAGCACGATACGGTCCAGGTCCGCGTTCAGCCCCAGGCAGGATTCCTGGAACAGCATCGGGCTGTCCTGAGCCGGGGAAGAGGTGCGCTGGCTCAGTACCAGTGGCCGCGCATCGCCTGCTGCTTGCTCGGTGTACCTGCTGCTCGAAACTTTCATAGGCGTCTTTCGTGAGTGGGAGATGTGCAGAATGCCCGACAGGTTTTGCCCAAAGATGTCCGGGTTGTGTCCGTGGCGAAGGAATGTTGCTCGATTGAAATAAATGACCCCGGCGCCGGAATGGTTTTAGATGGCGTTCTTTTTTTGGCCTGGGAATCTGTGAACGTGAGCAGACTGCTGATCGTCGATGACGACGTGGAAGTGCTGGCATTGCTGAAGAAATTCTTCGTCCAGCACGCCTATGAAGTCGACGTGGCCGCCGACGGCGAGGCCATGTGGGCGGCCATCGCACAACAGCGGCCGGACACGATCATCCTCGACCTCATGTTGCCCGGCGAAGGCGGCCTCAGCCTCTGCCAGAAAGTGCAGGCGCAGGTCGGCATCCCTATCATCATGCTCACGGCCATGGGCGAGCTGAGCGACCGCATTGTTGGCCTGGAACTGGGCGCCGACGACTACCTGACCAAACCCTTCGCCCCGCGCGAATTGCTGGCCCGCCTGCGCGCTGTGCAACGGCGTGCGGGACAGCCGGTCATCGCGGCCGACGAGCGCTCACGCCCGGTGATTGCCTTCGCCGGTTGGCATCTGGATATCACCTGTCGCGAGCTGCGTTCGCCGGAGGGCGTCATGATCCCGCTGTCCGGTGGCGAGTTCGATTTGTTGGTAGTGTTTCTCGAACACCCCCAGCGCATCCTCACCCGCGACCAGTTGATCGACCTGACCCACGGCCAGGGCCACGACGCCTTCGACCGCAGCATCGACGTGCAGGTCAGCCGGCTGCGGCGCAAGATCGAGCCCGATTGCAAGCGCCCGGACCTGATCCGCACCGTGCGCAACGGCGGCTATCTGTTCACTGCCCCGGTGACCCGCGCATGATTCGCCGCCTGCTGCGCCGCGACACCCTGAATCGGCGGATCGCCCTCACCATTCTCGCCGCAATGCTCGCCTCACTGGCCCTCAATGCCTTGTTCGTGCAGGTGGCCGGGGTGTGGGCGCGTCCGCCCATCGACCGCACGGGGTTGCTGGAGCAGATGGCCGCGACACTGAAAGTGATCGAGGCCGCGCCTGCGCCGTTGCGCTCGCACTTGGCGGCAGCGGCCAGCGATGCCCGGTTGCAGGTGACGTGGCATACCGACCCCGTGGATTTCGGCCTGCCCAGCGGCGGCAACGTGCTACAGGCGGGCGAAGTCCCGGGGATACAGGCGTTGTTTGGCACGGGGCGCACCATTCAGGTGTACAGCCCGGACGATTGGCCGCGTGGCAGCCCCGACGCGCATTATGTCGCGCTGGTGCAGTTACTTGATGGCAGCTGGTTGTCCTTCATCCCACCCGAACGCAGTTGGGGCCTGAGTGCACCCACGCGGATTGCGGTGATCATCATCCTGGGGTTGATCGCCACCTTGCTGGTCGCCTGGGTGGCCACCCGGCAATTGGCCAAGCCGTTGCAGCGTTTCGCCAGTGCCGCCAGACGCTTCGGCGGCGATCTGCGCGCACCGCCCATCGACATCGAAGGCCCCGACGAAATACGCCAGGCCACTATCGCCTTCAACACCATGCAGGCGCAGATCCAGCACTTCATCGGCGAACGCACCCAGATGCTGGCAGCCATTTCCCATGACTTGCGCGCGCCTTTGACGCGGATACGCCTGCGCTGTGAGTTCATGGAGGATCTGGACCATCAGCACAAGCTGATTCGCGATGTCGAGGAAATGCAGTCGATGATCAACGCCGCGCTGGCGTTTTTCCGCGACGATACGGTGCTGGAGCACAGCACGGCATTCGATCTGTCTGAACTGCTGCAAACCATCATCGACGACTATCGCGACCAGCAGCTGGTGGTCGACTTCCGGGGGCCGCCCCATCTGGTCTATCACGGCCGGCCACTGGCGCTTAAACGGGTGGTGGTCAACCTGCTGGAAAATGCCGCCAAGTATGCCCGTCACCCCGGCATTGCTCTGAGTGTTGACGATCAGAGGGTACGCATCGAGGTCAGCGACGAGGGCCCGGGGATTCCCGAAGCGGACCTGGAGCGTGTGTTCGACCCTTTCTTTCGTCTCGAGACCTCACGCAACCGCAATACCGGTGGGGTAGGGCTTGGGCTCTCGGCAGCGCGGGCCATTGTGCGCGAGCAGGGCGGTGAGCTGAGCCTGAGCAATCGACGTGGTTCGGGGTTGGCGGCTCGGGTTGAATTGCCGCGCTAGCGTGATGCGATATGCGCATTATTAATGAATTAGGTTATGCGTTATCAGTATTTTACATCTCGCCTTCAGCACCACGAAAATAGCCCGGACACCAAAAACCTGTGGCGAGGGGGCTTGCTCCCGCTGGGGCGCGAAGCGGCCCTGCTCTTTGTCAGGAGCATGGGGCCGCTACGCTGCCCAGCGGGAGCAAGCTCCCTCGCCACAGATAAAAGCTTTTTAAAACCGAGACCGTGCGTGCGGATCGATTTGAATGCCCCACAAGGCATCTGGAGACGAACGTGCGTTACCTCAAAACCCTGGCGGCCGGGTTGGCCGCCTCTTTGCTGTGCCTGACGGCGCAGGCCCAAACCCTGGTGGTCGGCGACCAGAGCTACAACGCTCAGGCCGTGATGGAAGCGGCGGGGGTGCTCGATGACCTGCCTTACACGCTGGACTGGAAGCAGTTCACGGCCGGGTCGCCGGTGGCCGAAGCGCTCAACGTCGGCAGCCTGGACCTGGGCC